>CAIYVW010000020.1 GCA_903929735.1 uncultured bacterium | reverse complement strand
GGGTCAGCAGATAGAACTCCTCCTACATCTTTCCACAAAACGACTTTTGTTGCTTTTAGTGCTGCTCCTATGAAGCATGCAGTTGTGTCTGTACCTCCACGGCCAAGAGTTGTAGTATGTCCTTCTTTGGTTATACCAGTAAAACCAGCAATTATTGGTATCTCTGTAATTTTTGATATTTTATCTATTGTATTCTTCTCTGATATTTTATATTCAATGTTTGCATTTTTGAAATTATTATCTGTGACTATAGGTATTTCTTCAGCAAGAACTCTTTTTGTTTTTAATCCATTATTATTAAAATAACTATTTAGTATTGTTGCAGATAATTTTTCTCCATATGAGACTATTTTATCTTCATATGAGTTCATCTCGGTAGCAACTATAACGAGTAGGTCATCCTCAAGCTGAGTAAAAAGACTTTCTAACTCAATATGGATCTTCTCAGATTCATTTTTACTGAAACCAAAGTCAATAATTATTTGATTATGTATAGCTTTTAAATCTTTAATAAAATCTACTATGATTTTAGTTGCTTCTTTTTCTGATAGTTTATCACTATCAATCTTATTTAACACAGAGACAAGGCTATCTGTAACTCCAGGCATAGCGGACACTACTGCAATAGGTGAAAAGCCAGAAGATAATTGTTCTTTCAATCTTTTGGTAATAATTGGGACCAATTCTTTTTTAAGTATTCCACCTCCAAATTTATTCACAATTATTTTTTTAGTCATATTTTTTATAAGGTTATTAGTCCCTAAATTATAGTATAAATAGTAGATAAATCAAGTGATATTGGTAATATCTAAACACATTTGGCACTTTTTACTAGAATTAATAAATGAGTATAAATATGCCTAAAAATATACAAGAAGAACGTTTAAGGTGGGTTTTAATGGTAATAGAGAGCAAGGTTAGATTAAAAGATGTAATAAGTATCTTCCCCTACAGTCAGAGAACACTGAAGAGATGGTTAAAGGAATATCGAACTAAAGGAAAGGATGGATTGATACCTAAAAGTACAAGGCCCAAGACACAACCTAATGAAACTTCAATTAGAATTAAGGAAAGAATAATTGAATTAAGAAAGAAGACTAAACTATGTGCATTAAAGTTGCACTGGAGATTAGAAAAAGAAAATTTGATAGTTCCAGTTAGTACCATTGGAAAGATATTAAAAAATGATGGTTTAGTTAGAAAGTATAGAGTTAAGAAGATTAAATACAAATACATTAAAGCCGAAAGACTTCCGGGAGAGTTAATAGAGATAGATGTTAAATATGTCCCAGGAAGGGTTAAGAATAAGAGATATTATCAATATACGGCCATTGATACAGCTTCACGCTGGAGATACTTAAAGATATACGAAGAACAATCAAACTATAATTCTGTTTCTTTTTTAAAAGAAGTAATTATTAAATTTCAATATAGAGTACAAGCCATCAAGACTGATAATGGAAGTGTCTTTACCAACTACTATATGGGTAAAGGCAAACGAAGTGATTCACCTATTCCATCAATACATTCTTTAGATATTTTCTGTAAAGAAAACAATATTATTCACTATTTAATAGATCCTGGTAAACCAGCCCAAAATGGATGCGTAGAAAGAAGTCACCGAGAAGATCAACAGAAATTCTATGAACAAAATAAATTTAAGAATTTCATTGACCTTCAAAGAAAGATTAGGATCTGGAATAATTATTACAATAATTTAGAACATTGCGGTTTAAGTGGAAAAACGCCAAATGAAATGCTAAAATTAAAAGTGCCAAATGTGGTTAGTTAAAACAATAGCTATGGCGGGCGGAAGCGTGAGTACACTTATCGAACCTTACAGGTTCAGTACACCTTTTCCGTTCGCCAGCTCACACGGAAAAGTCTTTGATTCCTGTACGCAAGGAAAATGGCGGGGTAATCTCGTCTACGACGCGTGATTGGTGGTTTGTAAACAAACAACACCAATCTTTCGTTTCCCGCACACGATGGCGGGATATCTTCCTCTACGAGAGACGTTTCATTGAAATGTCTTAATTATAATTTTGATGATAGTCCAGAAGGACGTTTTGTTGAAACCATAATGGCAGGTCAGGCAGAACTAGAAAGACATCAAAATCGTAGACAGGTTATTCAAAAGATGAGATCTAGATTAGAACTAGGATATTGGACATTCGGTAGTAAAAAAGGATATACACGTGATGATAGTGAGAATGGAAAGATCTTTAAACCAAACGCAGAAGGGAAAATTCTTGCTGAAGCTTTAGAATTGTTTGCCAATAGAACTCTATTAAGAAAGATAGATGTTTGTAAATTCCTTGTAGAGAGAGGTTTTTGGAAGAAACAGTCGCCAGAGAAATACATAGATAAATTAACTTTTATTCTACTTGATCCATTTTATTGCGGGGACATTG
>CAIYVW010000019.1 GCA_903929735.1 uncultured bacterium | reverse complement strand
TGCTATTACCACAATCTTCTTCATAAATTATATCTGCATCTCTAATAGTATCTATTAAATCTTTATCTGTAATTTTCCAACCTTTTGATTGATTGAATTTAATTAGATGCTGTTTAATTTTTTCGTTCATTTTTATTTCTTCTGGTTTATCAGAGGCTGCAACTTCTTTCTCGAATACTTCTATTACCTTTGATTTATCATCTTCTGTTATGTCTTTTGCTTCTATAAATGCTGGCTTCATAGCTGCGATGTGCATAGCTATATCACGAGCTAGTTCAGTACTTCCACCAGTAAGTGATACTATAACTGCACTTTTTCCTCCATGAACATAACTTCCTAATATTGATCCATTTACTATTTGGACCTTTCCTAGTTCAATTTTTTCTCCAACTTTTTGTACTATTGGGTTAATGATATCAAGAGATTTAGCCTTCATACTTTCTATACCTTCTTTCCAAGCAAGAGTTGCTAATTCATTTGCTAGTGATACAAAGTCGCTATTTTTAGCTACAAAGTCTGTTTCTGAATGAAGAGTAAGAAGTAGAGATTTACCAGGTTCTTCTATTATAACAATAACTCCATCATGAGCTACACGGTCTGCCTTTTTCATTGCTATACTACTTGATTTCTTTTTCAAAATTATAAGAGCTTTTTCCATGTCGCCCTCTGCCTCTTCTAACGCATTTTTACATTGCATTACAGAAACTCCTGTACTATCTCTTAATTCTTTAACTAATTCAGCTGTTATTTTTATAGACATATTCATTATAGATTGGTGGTCAAATTGACCTTAATAAATAATATTTAACTACTTCTTCTCGGCAGTAATACCCTTATTGTAAGCACTTTTTATTTGAGATAAAAAGAAAGTTATACTTGAAATTGAAGCATCATTTGCAATAATAGGGAATTGAGCATGTTTTAAATTACAGTCAGTATTCATAAGAGCAATAACAGGCAATTTCATTTTATGAGCTTCTGTAACTGCTATATGTTCTTTCTTTGGATCAACAACGAAAACTGCATCTGGAGTACGTGATATACCGGTTAAACCTTGGAAATTTTTAGTCATATCTTCCATTTCTCTGTCTATTAGAAGTCTTTCTTTTTTTGTATATTTTTCAAGTCCACCTTTTTCTTTTTGGTCACGTAAATCTAAAAGTTTAGTTATACGCTTTTTAATTTCTGGGAAATTTGTAAGTGAACCTCCTACCCAACGTTCAGAAACATAAGGCATGTTTAAAGAAAGAGCTGTTTCGATTATTTGTTGACGAGCTTCAGCTTTGGTTCCAACAAATAATATTGTTTTACCAGCTTGAGCAAGATTTGTAATTTTTTCCATTGCCTTCTCAAAAAGTTCATGAGTCTTTTCTATGTTTATAATGTCAACTCCATTCTTAGTCGCAAAGACGTAAGGAGTAGTTGTAGGATGACGACGACTTTTTGAGTACCCGTAATGAGTACCATTTTTAAACATTTCTTCTATAATACCGTTTTGTGTATTCATATTTATTTTGCTAGGGACTTGCCTTAGCTTTATGGTTAATTAATTATAATACTTTCCGTTTTTAAGCATTCCAGCCTATTTACAAGGGTCTTTTAAATAAAAAAGTTCCTCACGGAAAGTAGTCACATAATACCAGAAAAACCATTATTTTGCAAATATATTTCTTTGACTGAGAGCTTATTTTAAGGTAATATGGCTTTATATATGGAACAAGCTAAATTTGAAGAAAAAAAGATTACAAGTAGGGCAGAAGATTACAGTCAGTGGTATTTAGACGTTATAGATGCAGCTGATTTGGCTGAGAATTCTCCAGTAAAGGGTTGTATGATTATAAAACCATACGGTTATGCTTTATGGGAGAAAACACAAAGAATTCTTGATGATAAATTCAAATCAACTGGAGTAGAGAATGCTTATTTCCCTATGCTTATACCCGAAAGATTATTGAAAAGGGAAGAAGATCATGTTGAGGGTTTTGCTCCAGAAGTGGCTGTTGTTACCCATGCTGGTGGTAAGAAATTAGAAGAGCCATTAGTTTTAAGACCTACTTCAGAGACTATTATGTATGAAGTTTTTTCAAAATGGATTCGTTCACATCGTGATTTACCCCTTTTAATTAATCAATGGGCTAATGTTATAAGATGGGAAATGCGTACTCGTCTTTTCCTTCGTACAACAGAATTTCTTTGGCAGGAAGGTCATACTGTACATTCCACAGAGGAAGAAGCGCTGGAAAGAACTTTAATGATGCTAAATATATATAAAGATTTTGCTGAAAATTATATGGCAATACCTACAATTCCAGGGAAAAAGACTGACTCAGAAAAATTTGCAGGAGCAAAGGCAACTTATACAATAGAAACAATGATGCAGGATGGTAAAGCATTGCAGTATGCCACTTCTCATAATTTGGGTCAAAATTTTGCAAAAGCATTTGATGTTACATTCTTGGATGAATCAAATACTAGACAATTTGGATGGCAAACTAGTTGGGGATTATCTACTAGAACTATTGGAGGTCTTATTATGTCTCATAGTGATGATAAAGGTTTAGTTTTACCTCCTAAAATAGCTTCAATACAGGTAGTAATAGTTCCTATAATTCCCAAGGAATGGGATAGACAATTAATAGAAGAAGAATCAAAGAATATATTTGCAAATCTAACATCATTTGGTTTTAGTGTTAAGTATGACGATAGAAATATAAGACCAGGAGAAAAGTTTTATGAATGGGAAAAGAAGGGAGTTCCTCTTAGAATTGAAATAGGTCCTAAAGATATAGCAAGTAATACTGTTGTATTTGTTCGAAGAGATACAGGAGAGAAGAAGACAGTATCCTTACCTGGACTTAATGATTCAGTTTCAAATATTTTGGATTTAATTCAAAATAATTTATTTGAACAAGCAAAACTTAGATTAATAAACAATACAGTTTCTGTAGATAATTGGGAAGATTTTGTTAAAGCGATAGAATCAAGCAAGTTTGTAAAAGCTCACTGGTCAGGAGATAAAGATATAGAAGCTAAAATAAAAGAAGAAACTGGAGCAACAATTCGTTGTATTCCTCTTGATCAAGAAGAAGAAAGTGGACTATGTATCAAGTCTGGTAAAACTTCGACAGGCAGGGTTATTTTTGCAAAGTCTTATTAAATTTATGTTTAAAAAAATTTACCAAATGTTTTCTAATGATATCGGCATTGACCTTGGAACAGCTAATACACTGGTTTATTTGAAAGGGCACGGTATTGTTATAAATGAGCCGTCTGTGGTAGTGGTAAATCAAAAAACTGGACAGATTGTTGCAGTCGGTGCTGAAGCAAAGCAAATGCTTGGACGCACTCCTGGACACGTGAGAGCTATTAGACCTATAGTTGATGGTGTTATATCTGATTTTGAAGTTACAGAAGAGATGCTTTCTTACTTAATAGGTAAAGCTGAAAAAATATCTAAAAAGTTTATTCGTCCAAGAGTTGTCTTAGGAGTTCCTACTGGAATTACAAATGTAGAGATTAGAGCAGTTGAAGATGCTGCTCGTTCTGCTGGTGCTCGTGAAGTTTATATTATCGAAGAACCTATGTCGGCTGCTATCGGTATACGTATGCCTGTAAAAGATGCTATCGGTTCAGTCATTATAGATATCGGAGGTGGGACAACTGACGTAGCTGTAATATCTCTTTCAGGAGTAGTTAGATCCAAAAATTTAAAAATAGCTGGTGATTTACTAAATACCAATATTATTAATTATATGAAAGATGAGTTCAAGTTATTAATAGGTGAAAGAACAGCAGAGAGTGTGAAAATTGCAATTGGTTCAGCAATAGAAGGAGATCCTATGGAAGCAGAAGTTAGAGGTAGAGACTTAGTTACAGGATTACCTCGTCAGGTGATAGTTACTGACTCTGATATTAGAGAAGCTATTTTACCATCTATTCTTAGTTTAGTAGATGGAGTCAAAGAAGTACTTGAAACTACTCCTCCAGAAATTTTATCTGATATTATACATAGAGGTATCGTACTTTCAGGAGGTGGAGCTTTAATAAGAGGATTAGATGTTTTATTACATAATTCTTTGAAGATTCCTATATTCATAGCAGAAGATCCATTGACTGCCGTAGCTCGTGGTACAGGAGTAATATTAGATGATTTTGATACTTATCAAGAGGTTTTATTAAATACAGATGATTCATCAGTTCCGAGATAAAAAACAAATAGCAAGAAAAAGAAGATTAATAAAAAATTCAATTTTTTTAGTTATTTTTTTGATTATTGCCTATTTAGGTTTTTATTCTTACTCTAATGGTTTTCTATACTTTATAGGAAGACCTATATGGAAGGCGAAAAATTCTATAACAAATAAATTAGAAGGAGTTGGTTACGTTGTTAAAACAAAAGCCTCAGTTTATAAAGAGAATGAAAATCTTTTAAAAGAAAATACAGACTTGAAGGTGGCTATGACTGATTATCAAATCTTAAAATCTGAGAATGTATTGCTGAAAGAATCTTTGGGTCGTAAACCAGAAGGACGCGATATGGTATTAGCGGATATTTTAACAAAGCCAAATTATTCACCATATGACACTATTATTATAGATGTAGGGGATAATGTGGGGGCAGTAGTTGGAGATATTGTTTACTCTGATATGATTATTCCTATAGGCGAAATAAGTGTTGTATACAAGAATACATCGTTAGTTTCCCTATATTCTAGTCCAGGAGAAACAACTGAAGCTATGATAGATGGTACAAATACTAGTGTTGAATTAACCGGAAGAGGTGGAGGTAATTTTGAAATGACAATACCGATAGATCTACCTTTTGTAAAAGGCACCATTGTGTATTTACCTAATCTTTCATCTGAAGTAGTTGCTACTATGCAAGATGTTATTTCAAGTCCAAATGATCCTGCAAAAAAAATTCTTTTAAGTTCTCCTGTAAATATTCAAAATCTAAAATGGGTTTTTGTAAAACGTAATTAAATAATGAAAGCTATAGATTTTAAAATTGAAAAAAAAATAGAAGGATACTTGGGTCGTGCTGGTATACTTACTACTCCTCATGGAGTTATAGAAACTCCATCTTTTGTAGTTGTAGGTACTAAAGGTACTGTCAAATCTCTGACTCCAGAACAATTAAAAGAATTAGGCACTCCAGTTGTTCTTGCAAATACTTATCATTTATATTTACAACCTGGAGATGAATTGATAAAAGAGGCTGGAGGACTTCATAAGTTTATGAATTGGCATGGTCCTATGATGACAGACTCGGGAGGTTTTCAAGTTTTTTCTTTGGGAGTTGCTTATGGAAAAGAACTTTCTAAAGTGGTTTCTATAACTGATCCTAGTTTACAAATTCCAGAACGTTCAAGTGCTCTAGAAGGAGTACCTAGATTAGCTACAATAGGTAATGATGGAGTTTCTTTTCGCTCTCATATAGATGGATCTTTACATTATATTACTCCAGAGAAATCAATAGAGATACAACATAATCTAGGAGCAGATATAATTTTTGCATTTGATGAATGTACTTCACCGACTGAGAGCGACATCTATCAAGATGAAGCTTTATCTCGAACTCACTCTTGGGCAAAAAGAAGTTTAATAGAACATAAAAAAAGAGAAGAAATAAAAGAGACTTCATTTGCAATTCTTTTTGAGAGGTCTAGGGACCTGGGGGATGAAAGCAGTGCCAGATCATCTCAACAAGAACAGCAGATTTCGACTCAAAATACTTTACCTCAAGCTTTATTTGGTATAGTTCAAGGTGGTAGGTCAGAAGAACTTAGAAAGAAATCAGCAAAAGTTATCGGAGAAATGGATTTTGATGGTTATGGTATAGGTGGCTCATTTGCTAAAGAAGATATGTCTAAGGCTGTTAAATGGGTAAATGGAATCTTGCCTGAAGAAAAGCCTCGTCATTTACTAGGTATTGGTGAACCAGAAGATCTATTCTCAGGTGTTGAGAACGGTGTAGATCTTTTTGATTGTGTTGGTCCTACTCGCACAGCTCGTAATGGAACTCTCTTTACTAGGAATGGTAAAATAAATATATTGAATGCTAGATTTGTGAAAGATTTTAGCCCAATAGAAGATTGTAATTGTTATACTTGTAAGAATTACAGTCGTGCTTACTTATCCCATTTATTCAGAGTAAAAGAGATGGAAGCTGCTACTTTAGCTTCTATACATAATATTTATTTTATAACTAATCTAGTTAAAGAAATACGCCAATCTATTATCGATAATAATTTTTTTATTTTTAAAAAAGAATTTTTAGATAAATATGTCAAATAAATTTTTTAAATTAAAGAGTGATTATAAACCAGCCGGTGATCAACCTAAGGCTATTTCTCAGTTGGTAAGTGGATTAGAAAAGGGTATGAAAAAGCAAACTCTTCTAGGTGCTACAGGAACAGGGAAAACTTTTACAATAGCTAACGTTATAGAGAAGTGGAATAAACCGACTTTAATTATAGCCCACAATAAAACATTAGCTGCTCAGTTAGCTCAAGAATTTCGAGAATTTTTTCCAGATGCTGCTGTTCACTATTTCGTATCATACTATGACTACTATCAGCCTGAGGCTTATATGCCTGTAACTGATACTTACATAGAAAAAGATGCCCAAATAAATAAAGAAATAGACAGACTTCGTCATGCTACAACCCAATCTCTTCTTACTCGTCCTGATGTTATTATTGTAGCATCTGTTTCTTGTATTTATGGACTTGGTAGTCCTGAAGAATACGAAAAAGTTAATTTAAAACTAGAAATTGGCTCCAAGATTAATAGAACTGACTTAATGCGTAAATTATTAGCAATTCATTTTGAACGAACTAATGCAGATTTAAATCCAGGTAGTTTTAGGTCTATTGGAGATAGGGTAGAAATAATGCCAATCTCAGAAACATTTGTATATCAAATTGAATTTTCTTCTTCCCCGAGGCAAGGCCTAGGGGTAAATAGTGGAAAAGAGAAGTCCCTAGGCCTTGCCTCGGGGAATTCATATATTTCTAAAATCTTAAAAGTATATCCTGTTTCAGCTCATGTTTTGAAAAATGAGAATGGTATTTTCTTATTTCCAGCGAAGCATTTTATTACAGAAGACGAAAAGGTTAAAGTTGCTCTTAAAAATATTAAGCTAGAACTTACACAACAATTGAAAAAATTTGAGAAAGAAGGAAAACTTCTAGAAGCCGAAAGAATTAAAAGAAGGACCAATTATGACCTAGCGATGATTAAAGAGGTTGGCTATTGTAATGGTATAGAGAATTACTCTAGACAGTTGTCTGGCAAAAAGGAAGGGGAGGCTCCTGATACTTTATTATCTTATTTCAAGGGAGACTTTTTGACTGTTATAGATGAGTCACATGTGACTTTACCTCAGCTAGGAGGTATGTATGCAGGTGATGCTTCTCGAAAGAAGACATTAGTAGATTTTGGTTTCCGTCTTCCTTCTGCAAAAGACAATAGACCTCTAAAGTATAATGAATTTGAAGAGAGAATTGGTGATGTTATATATGTATCTGCAACTCCGAGTGAACTGGAAAGAACTACTAGTGATAAAATAGTTGAACAAATTATTCGTCCAACGGGATTAATAGATCCAGAGATAATAGTGAAGCCAGTATCAGTCTCTGCTGGGGAAAAGCTTTTTGAGAGGTCTAGGGACCTGGGGGGCGATAGCGGTACTAGACCATCTAGAAAAGTTTTTCCCCAGCAACGACAGGGTGCATACCCTGGTCAAATAGAAGATTTTGTTAAAGAAGCAGATAGAGTTATTAAGAAAGGTTTCCGTGCTATCGCTACAACTTTAACCAAAAAGATGGCAGAAGATTTATCTATATTTTTAAAAGATAAAGGTTATAAGGCTGAATATTTACATAGTGATATAAAAACGATAGAGAGAATTCAAATACTGACTCAGTTTAGAAAAGGTGACTTTGATATTCTTATAGGGGTCAATCTTCTTCGTGAAGGCTTGGATTTACCAGAACTTGCTTTGATAGGAATTCTTGATGCAGATAAGGAAGGCTTCCTACGTTCAGAGACTTCGCTTATACAGATTATTGGACGTGCAGCTAGAAATGTAGAAGGTAGAGTTGTTCTATATGCTGATCATATGACAAAGGCACTTGATAGTGCTATAGGAGAAACGACTAGAAGAAGAAATATTCAGATAGCTTATAATAAAAAGCACGGTATAACTCCAAAAACTATTATTAAAAAGATTAATGATATTACAGAAGAACTTGAAAATAAACATGAGAAAGCAGTGAATACCGAGCTTGATCTAGATGTAGAATTATTCAAAAAAGCTTTTGGTCAAAGTAAAAGTAATAAAGGAAAGGGTGAAAGAGAATCTATAAAGAATTTACTTCTTTCTGATGAAGATAGGAATAAATCTGTTTATGATAAAATAATTAAAATTAAGGACAAAGAAATGAATAAAGCAGTCAAGGAGTTGGACTTTGAAACAGCTGCTATTTTAAGAGATGAAATATTTGTATTGAAAAGTAAGATGGATAAATTAAATCAAAATTCAAATACAAATTAAAAAAGCTGCCGAGTTAACGACAGCTTTTCGTGGTGGTGGAAATTTCCACCTATTGAGAAACTATGAACAAAAGGACAATAAAATGTCGGGAATAGAAGATTCGAACTCCCATCTCCTGATCAAGAATCAGACGCTCTAGCCATTAAGCTAATCCCGATGATTTTTATTGATATTAGCCAATTTTCTTTTGTTTGTCAAGTATTAATATTCGTGTTATCATTAATACAGTTTAATATTGATAGACCCCCTCTAAGAGAAATGTGGGGAATATATTTAGTCATGAAAAAAGAAACGAATGAAAAAATAATAATAAAAGGAGCAAGAACTCATAACTTAAAGAATATTAATGTTGAGATGCCTCGTAATAAAATGGTAGTAATCACAGGTATGTCAGGGTCTGGGAAGTCTTCTTTAGCCTTTGATACGATTTTTGCTGAGGGCCAGCGTCGTTATGTAGAGAGTCTTTCTGCTTATGCTCGTCAATTCTTAAATCAAATGCCAAAGCCTGATGTGGATGAGATTACAGGGCTCTCTCCTGCTATATCTATCGACCAGAAGTCTAGGTCCAATAACCCTCGTTCGACAGTCGCTACTATCACTGAGATATATGATTATCTTCGTGTTTTGTATGCACGCATAGGACACCCACACTGTCCGCTTTGTGGTACAGAAATAAAGAAATTATCGAATGATGAGATACTTCATTTTGCAATAGATAAGATTAAAAATTTTCAAAAAGATAATAAAAAAAAGAAAGTTATGGGAGTAGAGTGGAATGAAGCTCCTATATCTATCCTTTCACCAGTTGTAAGAGGTAGAAAGGGAGAGTATTATCAACTTCTATATGATTTACTTAATAAAGGTTTTGCAGAAGTTCGTCTTGATGGAGAAATTAAAAAATTAAGAGAAAGAATAGATATCACTAAAACAAAAAAGCATGACATTGAAGTTATTGTAGATAATTTTGCTATTCATGAATTTAAAGATAATGAGAAAGATTCTTTCTCTCGTCTTGCTGAAAGTGTAGAAAGAGCGTTATTGGAATCTGATGGTTTAGTTATTATTAAAGTAGATGAAGATGAATACCTAATGTCATCGAAATTTTCTTGTGCCAATGATGGCTTTGCTTTTCCTGAGATAGAACCAAGATTATTCTCATTTAATTCTCCTAATGGAGCTTGTCCTACATGTAATGGACTTGGGACTAAATATTTTGGAGGGACAGAAGCCTGTGATGATTGTCATGGATTAAGATTAAGAACAGAAGCCTTACATGTATATTTAGGAAGTTCTTCAAAAGAAGATAAAAAGAATGGCTTAAATATAGTAGAAGTTACTAGTTTGTCTATATCAGATGTTGCAGATTTCTTTATAGAACTTAAACTAAATGATCAAGAAAAAGAAATATCGAAAGTAGTAATAAAAGAAATCGAAGCTCGATTGCAGTTCTTATTAAATGTAGGGCTCGATTACTTATCACTAGATAGAAAAGCTAATACTCTATCAGGAGGAGAAGCTCAAAGAATTCGTCTTGCTTCTCAGCTAGGCTCTCGTCTAGTTGGAGCTCTTTATGTTTTAGATGAACCTACTATTGGACTTCACCAGAGAGATAATGATCGTCTTATTAAGACATTAGAGAATCTTCGTGATTTGGGTAATACTATCATTATAGTTGAACATGACGAAGACACTATTTATGCTTCAGATTATATTATTGATATTGGCCCTAAGGCAGGAGTCCATGGAGGAGAAGTTATAGTATCAGATTACTTAGAGACTTTACTTAATGCTCCTACAAATCCTTCAAAATCTCGAACTTTAGCATATCTTAGAAATGAAGCGAGAATTGAGATTCCAGAAAAAAGAAGAATAAATGATAAAGGTTCATTAAAAATAATAGGTGGAAATATTTTTAATATAAATAATTTAAATGCAGAAATTCCATTAGGTAAATTAGTAACTATTACCGGAGTTTCAGGGTCAGGGAAAAGTTCTTTTATGTATGAAATTTTACATAAGAATCTGCAAGCTAGATATGAAAGAAAGTTTAGAAGTGCAAAGATTTACAATTGTGCTTCTTTTACTGGTTCAGAATATTTATCTAGAGTTGTTCTTATTGATCAGTCTCCGATAGGTAGAACTCCTCGTTCAAATATTGCTACGTATACAGGAGCCTTTACTCATATACGTGACCTTTTTGCTTTAAGTGATGAAGCTCGTTTGAAAGGATGGAAAGCCAATAGATTCTCTTTTAATGTAAAAGGTGGCCGCTGTGAAGCTTGTGAAGGTAACGGAGAAGTTGCAGTTGAGATGCATTTCTTGCCAACAGTTTATGTGACTTGTGATGTTTGCAATGGTAAAAGATTCGATAAAGAGACTTTGACTGTAAAATATAAAAAGAAAAATATTTATGAAGTTCTTCAAATGACCATAGAAGAAGCTATAGTTTTCTATGAAGAGATACCCGCTGTTTATGATCGAATGAAAACTCTTATGGATGTTGGACTTGGTTATGTAAAGCTTGGACAGTCAGCAACTACACTTTCAGGAGGTGAAGCACAAAGAGTTAAAATTTCTTCAGAACTATATAAGCCATATTTAGAAAAGACAGCTTATCTACTAGATGAACCAACTGTAGGTCTTCATTATGATGATGTCTCTAAATTACTTGAAGTCTTAAATAGACTAGTGAATAAAGGTAATAGTGTCATATTGATAGAACACAATATGGATATAATAAAAAGTTCAGATTATATTATAGACATTGGACCTGAAGGCGGTTTGAAAGGAGGAAAGATAGTAGCTCGAGGTACTCCTGAAGAAGTTGCAAATACACCAGGTAGTCACACTGGTAAATATTTGAAAAAAGTATTAAGAAAAAAATAAAAGAAAAGGAGCAAAAATTGCTCCTTTTTTTGTTCAGTTTTTGTGAAGCTTTACTTCGTAAAAAGAAGTTTCTGTCTCTACTTCAAAAACATTTTCCTCAATTTCTTTGATTCCTAAAACCCTAGTTGTTACGGGGATTTTCTTGTTTTGATTTCGGGGGTCAATAGAATCCCTTTCTCTTGATGCCATAATCTCATATCCGGGTTTAATGGAACTGTGTAATATAAATTTCTTTTTATTACCAACCATTACTCCAGATTTGCATCCTTCTTTCCTTGAAGTTTTTTGGATAGAAACTTCTAATCCACTTTTCCCAACACTTTCCTTACTGTCCATAGGATTAAAATTTAAGGTTTGTACTATTCTAGTTTTTAATCTAATATATATACCATGAATAGTCAACAGTTAAAGAAATTAAAAATGCCAGATAAACCAGGGGTTTATTTCTTTAAAATGGGCAAAAATATACTTTATATAGGGAAAGCGACATCTTTACGTGATAGGGTAAGGAGTTACTTTTCGAAAGACCTTATCTCTACTCGTGGTCCTATGATACTTGATATGACAGTAAAAGCTGACAATGTGGAGTGGCAAGAGACAGATAGTGTCCTAGAATCTTTGATTCTAGAGGCTAATTTAATTAAGAAATATAAGCCGAAATATAATACAAAAGAAAAGGACAATAAGAGCTTCAACTTTGTTTGTATTACAAAAGATAAACTACCCAAGGTATTAATGATTAGAGGTAGAGGTTTGAATAAAAAAGAATATAGTAAAGTATACGGTCCGTATCCAAATGGACTTCAACTACGTGAAGCTATGAAGATTATTCGTAGAATTTTCCCATATATAGATAATGATTCTGCCAAGAAGAATAATATTGAATTTTATAAACAGCTAGGGCTCATACCTGACTTTGTTTTTAATAATGGGAAGAAGAAAAGTTCTTTTCTAAGCTGGTCTGGCCCCTATTCCTCCCTCATCCGAGGACCCGAAGAAAAGAAGCTTTTTTCTGATCATCAAAGCATGTATAAAAATAATATAAAAAATCTTAAATTATTTTTTCAAGGAAAGAAAAAAAATATTATTATAAATCTCAGGAAAGAGATGCTTTCTTTTGCCAAGAAAAAAGAATTTGAAAAAGCTGGAGAAATTAAAAAAAGAATTTTTGCACTTGAACATATAAATGATATAGCTTTATTAAAAGAAGAAGCACTTTTCACTCCGCGAGAGTATTCAAATTTTTCTCGCTTTACCCCAGAGGGGCCCTACACGAGTAAAAATTTGAATATTCTCGCTACGTTTCGCATAGAAGCCTATGATATCGCTCACATGGGAGGCAAGAATATGGTAGGAGTTATGACTGTTATCGAGAACGGAGAAGTGAATAAGAATGAATATAGGAAGTTTATAATTCGTACTCAAGATGGCGCCAATGATACCGGAGCTCTCGAAGAAGTCCTCTCTAGACGTCTAAGACATACAGAGTGGGGTCTCCCTAGTCTTGTAATTGTGGATGGGAGTACTGCCCAGATAAATGTGGCCAAGAGGGTTTTAAATCGCTATCAATTCGATATACCTATAGTTGGTGTAGTGAAGGATGAACGCCATAGACCGAAAGCTATAGTAGGGGACGAATCTATAATTAAAACATATAAGAAGAATATTTTACTTGCGAATAATGAGTCTCATCGTTTTGCTATTACATTTCATAAACAAAAAAGAAATAAGAGCTTTTTAAATTAAATATAACTTGGTATAATATCCTGATATGATAAAAGTTGGAGTTATTCGTGGTGGTATAAGCTCTGAATATGAAGTATCTCTTAAAACAGGTAGTAACGTCCTTTCTCATCTGAGGAGTGATAGGTTGAATAATAAATATAAGGCAATAGATATATTGATAGATAAAGATGGAACTTGGCATATAAGTGGTAAGCCAATAAGCATGGAAGAAGTTTCTAATTCAGTCGATGTTGTTTTTAACGCCTTGCATGGAGATTATGGAGAAGATGGAAAAGTTCAACAGTATCTTAATATATGGAATATTCCTTATACTGGTTCAGGAGCTCTACCTTCTGCTGTTGGTTTTAATAAAATTTTAGCAAAAGAACAATTCATTAAGTTAGGAATTAAGACGCCTAACTATTTTGTAGTTTCTAGATATATAGAAGAGATAGATGGCCCTATAGAAACATACTCTAGGAATATTTCTAAACAAATTCACGAAAAGCTTTCTCCTTATTGGATACTGAAGCCACTATCTGGTGGTTCTTCTGTCGGTATGAAAATATGCAAGACTTATGTTGATCTTGTGAATGCTTTCTTAGAAGGCATTAATCTAGAGACAGATATTTTAGTGGAAGAAGTTATAGAAGGTAAAGAAGCTACTGTCGGAGTAATCAATAATTTTAGAGATAAAAAAGTTTATGTGTTACCTTCAACTGAAATAAAACTTCCGAAAGAAAAAGATTTCTTTGACTACGAAGCAAAATATGTTTCAGCTGAATATATTTGTCCAGGAAATTTTTCTAATTTAGAAAAGGAAGAACTCTCAAGACTAGCCGGACTTATACATACAGGACTCAACCTAGATCATTATTCTAGGAGTGACTTTATTGTTCATCCAAATAAAGGGATTTATGCTCTAGAAGTAAACACACTACCTGGACTAACTGACCATTCTCTTATTCCTAAAATGCTCTATGCTGTAGGATCAGATGTTCCTACTTTTATTGATCATATTCTTACTTTAGCTTTAAAAAGATAATTATTATTTAATCTGAAATTAATTCTAGAATCAGTCTTATTCTATTAATATATGAAAATTGCAATCTTGGGTCACGGAGTATTCGGTTCTGCTATATCATCTCGTTTAGCATTAAATGGTCATACGATTATTAAAAATACTATTAAAGATTGTGACACTATACTAGTAGCAGTACCTTCTTACGCTGTATCAGGTGTGTTGATGTCTTATAAGAACGACATAACAGACCAGAAGATAATAATTTGTTCAAAAGGTTTTGATAAAAGTGGAGAATTATTTTCAGTAGTTATAGAAAGAGAATTTCCTAATAATCAAATATATTTTCTTTATGGACCTACACTAGCAGAAGAATTAAGAAATGGTGTTTTCTCTATTATGGTTCTTGCTGGTGGAGAAGGTAAGGAATTACTTAAAAAACAAATAGAACTAGATAATCTATATATAGAACTTTCTGATGATATAATCGGTGTCCAAGTAGGCTCTGCTCTGAAGAATACAGTAGGTATATTTGTAGGACTTGTAGAAGGAGCAGGATTTGGAGAGAATACTCAGGCTTTTATTTATTCAAAAGGTTTACAAGAAATACAAAAAATAGGAGTTTGCTTAGGTGCAAATCCTAATACCTTTTTAGGATTTACGTGTGCCGGAGATTTATTCTTAAGATCACGTAGTAGAATACTAGGAATAGAGATAGGTAAGGGAAGAGCATTTGAAGATGTTTCAAAAGAGATGACTTACCCCAAAGAAGGGATTTCTTCTTTAAAAAATATTTTAAAAATGGAAGGTACTTTGAATATGGATTTAAGATTTTTTAAATTAATTCACAGGGTAGTTTTTGAAGGTATGTTAGTAGATGAAGCAGTTAAGAAATTAGCAGACATGATAGAATAATTCTTAATTAATAATTACTAATTAAGAATTAAAAAACAGTATAGGATTTATGCATATGCATAAATCCTATACTGTTTTTTAATTCAGATTATTTATTTTTCTTAAATATCTTTACAAAGAAGTATAGGTAACTTGTACCTTTGCTTGAGAGGTTGAAAAGGATAGCTAGTGTAAAAAGAACAAGAGCAAGTTTTGTACTTACGAATGATACCAAGATTGCAAGTACCGCTGATATGACAGGGAAGAGTATGTGCATCTTCGCATGATCATTCTCAACTTTTGTGAAAGGTGTATTCTCTATTGTTCGAGACTTTATTGCATAACTACGCATAGCAGAAAGTGATAGTCCTATGAGAATAATATTTATTGCAAAGAATATAGTCGATGCTTGTGCAGATATGTATGTACCTAAGAAATGAGACGAGAAGGGAACAAGTCCAACAAGGAAGAAAAATATTCCATTTAAGTTTGCGAATTGTGTATCTATATTTTTTACTAAAACTGATGCTATGAAATGATGACTTCTCCAATATGTAAAGATGAGAGAGAAACTAAGTAAGTAACTTAGGAAGAGCGGGTACATATTGATAAGAGAGTGTACTAATATTCCATTGGTAACAACTCCAGCAAATTCAGGAACTCTTATATCGAAAACTAAAATAGTCATGACAATAGCAAATATACTATCGGCAAGCTGGTCTAATCTAAATTGTTTCATCATATCTTAGAATTATAACATAATTTATTATAATAAGTATCTAAATTATATAAAATAAAACCCGTACAAGTACGGGTCTTAGGTGGTAGTTTGATGTTAATTTAGTGTAACGGAACACCTGGTAGGATCCAGTGGATTTCGTTTTCTTTTTCTAAAGAAACATTTGTTTCTGGAAATTCTACCAAAACTCCCTCTTGAATGAACGTCATCATCATCATAATAATTTTTTAAAATTCTAGAATACCATAACATATTATATTAATTTTATCAAGTTTTATTCAAATATTAAATCTCTTAACTCCTCTAGTCCTTTTTTAGTTTTTGTTGAAAAGGGAACAATAGGATATCCATCACCAATCATTTTCTTAAGTAAGGTTATGTTCTTGTGGTATTCTGATTGAGTAAGTCTATCTACTTTATTTGCTACTACTATGAAATTTTTATTGTGGTCTATAAGCTCATTGAACATCAGGACATCTTTATCTGTCATACCAACGCAGAGATCTATGATAAGCACAATTTTCTTTTGACTATGTATTGAATTAAAAAGATATGAGTCTATAAGTTCACCTATCTTTTCTCTACCCAGACCAGAAGATCTAGCGAATCCATAGCCCGGTAAGTCGACTAGATAAAATGAATCATTTATTAGAAATATATTAATCTCCTGAGTTCTACCTGCGAATGAACTGGTGCGAGATATCTTACTATTTGTTAGTACATTTATAAGGCTTGATTTACCTACATTTGAACGCCCAATAAAAGCTATCTGAGGAATACCATCAGCTAGTATCTCATCATCTCCGACAAGACCCTTCATAAACTTTGTGGAAGTTATTTTCATTAAATTTGTGGACCCTACAGGACTCGAACCTGCCACCTCCTCATTGCAAATGAGGCGCTCTAGCCAGATGAGCTAAGGGCCCAGCTAAATATCTCTCTATCTTACCGTATTTTTATTTTTTTGCAAGACTTTAGAAAAGAGAAAAAATAGCTGCGATAGCAGTAATGCCCATAAGTATAGTAGTGGTCCATCCTACTATATTACTTAATCGTGAATTTTTATAGTGGCCCATTATTTTATGGTTTCCGCTTATGTGAACTATAAAAATAAGAATTATAGGAGCTACTATTCCATTAGCAATAGCAGAGTAGATAAGAGCTTTTATAGGATCGATACCTATGAAATTAATTATTATTCCTATAATTATTGAAATTGTAATAATACCGTAGAAGGCTCTTGCTTCTTTAAGCTTACGGTAAAGGCCTTCTTTCCATCCAAAGCTTTCAGATATAGCATATGAAGCTGATCCAGCTAGAACAGGTATAGCGAGCATTCCTGTCCCTATGATTCCAACTGCGAATAGTGTTGTTGCCCATTTACCGGCAAAAGGAGCAAGTGCAAGAGCTGCATCATTTGCTGTACTTATATTTGTGATTCCATTTTTAAATAAGACACTAGCACAAACAGCTATAATGAAAAACATAACAAGATTAGATAAGAACATTCCAGTCCATACGTCTTTTCTCATTTCTTTTATTTCTTGTGGGTTTGTTCCTTTTCTTAAATGTACCGTAGTTTTCCCTTCAGATATTTCTTGCTCTACTTCTTGTGATGTTTGCCAGAAAAATAAATAAGGAGAAATTGTAGTTCCTAGTATTCCTGTTATTAGAAGTATTTGTGTTTTTGAAAAAGTTATATTGGGAATAATAAGATCTTTTAGTAATATAGACCAGTTCATGTGAATTATTAATCCAGTTGCAATATATGAGAAAAGAGATATAACTAACCATTTTAAATATTTACTATATTTCTGATATGGTATAAATATTTGTAGAACTAATCCTAGTAATCCAAAAACTATTACTAGTATGAAAAAAGGTAAAGAAGGAATAATCAGTTGAAAGCCTTTTGCCATCGCCCCAAGATCTGCTCCAATGTTAAGAGTGTTTGCTATGAATAGAATAATAGTACAGGCATATAGTATTTTCTTTGAGTATGAATGTTTTATATTGGCTGCTAGTCCTTTCCCTGTAACTAAGGCTATTCGAGCACACATTTCTTGTATTATAGCCATAAGAGGGAATGTCCAAGCTGCGAGCCATATTAAGCTTGTTCCATATTGTGCACCAGTCTGAGAGTAGGTAGCAATACCAGAAGGGTCATCGTCTGCTGCACCTGTTATGAGTCCTGGACCTAACTTCTCTATATATTGCTCTCCTTCTTTAATGTAGTCTTCTCCTCTTTCAAGTAATGATTCTTTCTTGTCTATTAGTCTTTCTTCTTCTTGTAATAATGATTCTTTCTTGTCTACCAGATTTTCTTCTTCTCTTATAATTGATTCTTTTTCCTCTATTAATTTCTTTTTCTCAATTAAAGTTTCTTGATCATCAATTGATTTATCTTTTTTGCTGGATATTACTTTTTTCATATATGTTTTATATTATACTTTTTATTATAATTTGATACAATATAATAGTAACTTTTAACAACAAATGAATATTATTTAATTTGTTGATGTCTGGGTACAGTTGTTGTATATAATCGATATGTCACTAAATAAACCAAACAAAATTCAAATAATTAAGTATGCACCTCCACCACCAGATCTTCCTACTTTAGGAAGAGTAGATCCTAGTGATGTAGTTTTTATCGGTAGGACTAATTATGTAGCCTCCTTAGAAGAAAAGAGGTTTGTTTTTGGAATTAAACGTATAGATCGTAAACGTCATGTTTACATAATAGGTAAATCAGGAATAGGTAAGTCAAAGCTCCAAGAATTAATGATAAGGCAGGATATAGCATATGGTCATGGAGTTTGTGTTATAGATCCTCATGGAGAACTTATCGAAGATATAATAAATTTTATTCCAGAAGAAAGGATAGAGGATGTTTGTATTATAGATCCTGGAGATGTTGATTTTCCTGTATCATTTAATCCACTTTCAAATATTGATCCTACTTTTAGACATCAGCTTACTCAAGGTTTAATAGAAGTATTAAGAAAACAATTTGCTTCAAATTGGACCCCTAGACTAGAACATGTTTTTAGATTTACTGTTCTTGCTTTACTTGATTATCCTCTAGCTACTATGCGTGGAATGATTTCCATGCTTACTGATCGTAATTATAGACAAAAAGTAATTGAGTACATAGAGGATGATATGGTTAAACGCTTCTGGGCAATTGAATTTGCTGATTGGTCTGAAAAGTTTGATACAGATGCTATTATTCCACTAGTAAATAAGCTAGGTCAATTTCTTTCTGATCCGATGCTTAGAAATATATTCAGTCAAAAAGAAAATAAAGTTGATATTGAAAAATTAATGAATGATCAGAAAATTTTACTCATTAATCTTTCTAAAGGGAAAATAGGAGAAGAGAATTCGTCTTTCTTTGGTTCAATCTTTCTTACAAAGATTAAGCAGGCTGGAATGGCTAGGGCAAACTTAGATATAAAAAATCGTGCGGACTGTTACGTTTATATTGATGAGTTTCAGAATATAGTTACTGATACATTTGAAAATATTCTTTCAGAGGCAAGCAAGTATGGACTTAATCTTACTATTGCTCATCAGTATATCGCTCAGCTTACTTCAAAAGTTCAACAAGCAGTATTAGGTAATGTCGGTTCTATTATTACTTTTAGAATAGGCGGAGATGATGCTACTAAACTAAAACCAGAATTTGCTCCAGTTTTTGATGTGAAGGATATGATAAATCTAGGAGTTGGTGAATTTTATATTAAAATGACAATCGATGGAGAAAGTTATGATCCTTTTTCTGGAGAAACTCTTCGAGTTCTACCACCAACTCATCCATCATACAAAGATAAGGTATTAGAAGCTTCTCGTCGTAAATACTCAATTACAGCTGAAGAAGCTCAAAAGTTAATAGCTTTTTACGAATCAACTTCTGTAGAAAATTCTCAATAATATAGATTATTTTATATTTACAAATATTTGTGTGGTGTTACAATTAATACAACGAGGTCGTAATAATCTTAATTTATCTACATATTATGGTATTTATATATACAACATGTAAAAATATGGAAGAAGCAAAAAAATTAGGAGGTTTAATTATAAGTAAAAAAATAGCAGCTTGTGTAGACTTTTGGCCTATTTCATCTTGCTATAATTGGGAAGGATCTTTTCAATGTGTATCTCAAGCAATGCTTTTGGTGACAACTTTTGAAGCAAAACTTGAAGATGTAAATGAGATAATTTCTAAAAATCATACTTATAGTGTTCCTCTTATTGCTGGTGTTGATGTTCGTCGTATAAATCACCCTTATAAGAAATGGATGATGGAAGAAATCATTTAATTTAAAAATATGAATTCAAGGAAAGTTTTAATTTTTGGAGTATTTGATAATATCCACGAGGGACATCTATCTTTCATAAGAGAAGCTAAAGAGCAGGGAGATCACCTTGTTGTGGTTGTTGCTCGTGATAGTATGGTAGAAAAAATGAAAGGTAAATTACCCAAATATAATGAAGTTGATCGAATTAAAAATATTTTAGAAATACCAGAAGTTGATCTAGTTTTATTGGGAGACTTAGAAATGGGAACATATAATATACTTAAGGAAGTTAAACCAGATATTATTTTCTTGGGTTATGATCAAGAATCTCTAGGAGAAAGTTTAAATAAATCTATAGAATCTGGCTTCTTGGAAAGAGTAGAAATAAAGTATGGTACACCCTACAAGCCTGATACTCAACACTCATCTATCTTAAACAAAAAAATGGCTTAATTAAGCCATTTTTAATTTTTTAGTTTTAATTCTTTTTCTTCGCCATTTTTTAATCAGCGGCATAATGATAATTATATTTAGAATTGTCTCACAGAGTGGATACCCAACTTTCGGTATGCTCCAGTCTTCAGCATTTATAGTTGCTAGTATGCTAACAATTAAAAAAATGATATAAGCTGTAAAGTTATATTTAACTTTAGGCCTCTGCCATGTTTGAATTATTAGGTAAACTCCAATTATACTTTCTGAGATTATCCCAAATATTAACGCCCAGTAAGGGCCACTACTTTTGAATAAATAGATACAAATTATCACTAAAGATATTATTACAGTTTCTAGTTTTGTCCATTTAATTTTTTTCTGGTAGAAGAGAATCAGAGACATGATAAATGAACCAACTGAAAAACCAAATAGTATCACAAAACTACTATCTTTTTCTGTTTCTATGGCAGAAAAAAAAGTAATAATGTCTAGAGAGAAATATAATATCCATGTAACAAAAGTTTGACTTCTGTCATTTTTTTGCCTAAAAGTTCCTAGAACTAAAGGCACGTGTGCACCTATGGCCAGTCAGAAAATTAACCAGTCGATAAGCGACATTTCTAAAATTATTTTCATAATATGAGCTTTGCTTAAACTTTAAGCCTGTATACTTATTTTGTCAACAGATTTATTAAGATAAATACTTTTTTATTTAAAAGAATAGAGGTATAATAAAATTAATATATGGAAAAAGAAATTCCACACAATCGTGATATAACTTACTTTGCTAAGACGAATTTTCGTAATAGTGATAATATCTTTGGAATAAAACGTAAAGACCGCCGTCAGCATATGTATATACTTGGTAAGTCAGGTACAGGTAAATCTGTGCTTCTTTCGAATCTTATTGTTCAAAATATACAAAATGGGGAAGGTGTATGTGTAGTTGATCCTCATGGAGAGCTTGTGGAAGAGATACTTCACCTTATTCCAGAAAATAGAACTAAAGATGTTATTTATTTTAATCCAGCAGATACTGATTTTCATATTGGATTTAATGTTATACAACTAGATGATCCAAAATATAAGCATTTAGTAGCTTCAGGATTGATGGGAATTTTCACAAAAATTTGGGCTAATGCTTGGAGTTCTCGTATGGAATACATTTTAAATAATTCTATCTTAGCTTTGCTTGATACTCCTGGGACTACTCTTTTAGGAATACCTAGACTTCTAGTAGATAAAGATTATCGCCAGATGATAATAAGTAATTTGAAAGATCCTGTAGTTAAAGCTTTCTGGGTTCATGAATATGAACAATGGCGTGAACAATTTAGAAATGAAGCTATTGCTCCAATTCAAAATAAAGTTGGACAATTTCTTTCTACTTCTATAATTAGAAATGTTGTAGGTCAACCAAAATCTACGATTGATATATTCAAGATAATGAATGAAGGGAAGATATTTCTTGTAAATGTTTCTAAAGGGAGAATAGGTGAAGATAATTCTGCATTACTCGGAGGAATGATTATTACTAAAATCCAATTAGCTGCTATGGAGCGTGTTCGTATCCCTGAAGAAGAAAGAAAAGATTTCTATTTATATGTTGATGAATTCCAAAATTTTGCTACAGACTCTTTTGCAAATATTTTATCTGAAGCTCGTAAGTATAGACTTAATCTTACTGTAGCTCATCAATATACGTCGCAACTTGAGAACAAAGATGGTTCAAAAGTTCGAGATGCTGTTTTCGGTAACGTCGGGACTATGATAATCTTTCGTGTAGGGGCAGATGATGCTGACTTCTTAGAGAAAGAATTTGAACCAGAATTCACAGCTCAAGATTTGGTTAATTTACCAAACTATCATGTGTATTTGAAATTAATGATAGATGGTATTACTAGTCGACCATTTTCAGCTACTACTTTACCCCCTATCAAAGTAGATCCTAGTTCAGGTGTGAAAGACAAGATAATAGAATCTTCTCGTAATCTTTACACCAGATCACGTAAAGAAGTTGAAGATGAGATATCTAAATGGAGTGGAATGCTTCAAATAGGTGAAGGAGATGCAAAATATAAAGCAGATTGTTCTAATTGTGGTAAGTCAACAATGGTTCCATTTGAGCCTCAAGAGGGCAGACCTGTCTATTGTAAAGATTGCATGTTCAAGATTAAAAGTGGCGAACTTAAACCAGAACAGGGATTTGTAGCTTCTCGCTCATCTCGTCAAGAAGAAAAAGTTTCTACAGCACCACTGGCAGCTTTGGGTATAGAATTTCAGGCAACAGATCCAAATTTTAAAGTCTCGAAAAGTTATAATCAATCTCAGTCATTTGCAAGAAATAAGCAAGAGAATAATTTTAAGAATAATATTAATAATAAAAGTAACAATAACTTTGTTTCAGATAAAAATAACTACCAGAAACAAGAAAGAAAGCATAATGGACCCTCTCCTTTATTAAAAGGATTATTACAAAAAATTGGATTAACTAATACTAGAGATCTAAAACCCACAGAAGAAGCTGTTACAGAAATAAAAAAAGATGTTCCTCCTCCTGTGTCACTTTCGTCTTTAAAAAATGGAGATATAAAAGAAGTTAAGAAAAATCTTAATATTTCTTCGAAAGAAGCTTCAGATGAAAAAAAGTCATCCCTTAAAGATTTACTTTCTAGAGTATCAAATAATAATATAATCACAAAAGAAGAGAATAAAATAGAATTACCTAATACTGTGTTAGAAAAAAACAGTGAGGAAATTAAAGAAAATATGTATCCAAATGAAAAATTAGAAAATAATGATCCTATTAGGGATGAAATAGTAGAAAATACCTCACCACAAGAAAAATCAGAAAATATGGATACAATATCAGATTCGGGTGAGAAAACTTGGCAAAAACCAAAAGCTAAAAGAGAAGTTCCTGAAGATGTATTACGTAAAGTTTTAGAATAATTTTTTAATTTTATGATTAATATAAATAAAAAATTCTTATTAATTTTATTTTTGATAGGGTTTTTTGTCTTTACTAGATATGCTTATGCTGATTTTCAGATTACAGAAATAATGTATGATCTTTCTGGCACAGACACTGGTCGTGAATGGATTGAAGTGCAGAATACTGGCACTGAGCCTTCTGATTTATCTAAATGGTATTTATTCTCTGATAATTCTAAACATACCTTAATACCACAAGGAGATTCTATGGCTCCAGCTCAATCTTATGCCATTATTTGTCAGGATGTTTCTAAATTTAAATTAGATTGGCCTAATTTTTCAGGTTTACTATTTGATAGTAGTTGGATAGGATTAAATAATGAGAATGATTCAATCTCTCTTAAAGATCCTGATCTAAATATTGTCAGTACTGTTACTTTTAATTCTAGTATGGGAGGTAGTGGAGATGGAAATTCTATCCAAATTATTGATGGATCTTGGATTGGTGCGAACCCTACTCCTGGAATAGTGAATAAAGAATCTCAAAATCAAAATAATTCCCAAGATACAAATACCAATACATCAATTATTAATAGCAACATAAGTACTAGTTCATCTTCAGGTGGAGGATCATCCCCCGTGACAGTAACTAAAAAGGAACCAGATAATTTTAAAATAAATACTAAGATTATTACAAAGAATATTGTGACAGCAGGCATACCTTTTGTTGTAGATCAGAATACTACAGGACACAAAAAAGAGAAATTATTATCTGGTAAATTTGTTTGGAATTTTGGTGATGGTAGAGAGACTCAAAGTAAAACATCTGATACTTTTGAATATACATATCAGTATAGTGGTGATTATGTTTTAAGTCTTTCATATTATAATACAGTTTTTGATACTAAACCTGAATCTACAGATAGAGTAGTTATCAAAGTTGTACCTTCTAGTATTATCATCAGTTCAGTTGGTTCTTATAATGATCCATATATAGAGCTTGAGAATAATTCTAATTATGAAATATCTCTTAATGGATGGATCATAAAAGGGAATAACCATACTTTCATAGTTCCTGAAGGTCTGATAGTATTACCCAATAAAAAAATTAAACTATCACCGAAAATTACAGGTTTTGATATGAGTGACCTTACTTCGATTACAATTCTTAATTCATCTGGAGAGATTTTTGCAAACTATCCAAATAAAAATATAAATTATCCTAAAAGTTATTCTGCTAATAATAATTTTAATAAAGTAAAATCAGGAATAGAAAAAATTAATAAAGAAAAGGAAGTTATAAATTTAAATGACCTTGGTTCTAGTGTTATTAACTCAAATGATAATGTGAATAATAAATTCTTAATTTATATATCTTTTATAGGTATTATATTGATAGGAATAGTTAGTATGTTTTTGATTCGTCGTAGAAATAATTACCAAGACTATGTCGAAAAAGATATAAGCGCTAAAGATATGACTATAATAGAATAGAGGTTGGACCTCTGACTAATATATTATATAATCTGGTCTATATGGATAAATCAAAAAAGAATGACACTTCTTGGAATAAGGTCTCAAGTTGGTATGATGAATTACTTAAGGATGATGAAAGTTATCAGGCTAAGGTTGTCTTACCTAATATCCTTAGATTTCTTTCTTTAAAGAAAGGGGAATTAGTATATGATTTAGCTTGTGGCCAAGGTTATTTTGCTAATGTTTTTGCTCATGAAGGTGCTTTGGTTGTAGCTTCTGATTTATCAAAAAATCTAATAGAAACAGCAAAGAAAAACTCTAAAGAGAAAGTGTCATTTTATATTTCTCCTGCTCATAAAGCTCCGTTTTTAAAAGATAATTCTGTTGATACTGTTGTAGTAGTTCTTGCAATCCAAAATATAGAAAATGTAAGTGAAGTTTTATCTGAATGTAAAAGAATTCTTAAAAAGGATGGAAGAATGGTTCTAGTTTTGAATCATCCTACTTTTCGAGTACCACAAGGAAGTGATTGGTATTTCTCTGAGGGCGTACAATCTAGAATAATTAGCCAATATTTATCTCCTTCAAAAATATATATAGATATGACTCCAGGAGAGAAAAATCCAAAAAAGAAAATAAAGACTATTTCATTTCATAGATCTATTCAAGATTATGTTAAATTATTTTCTAAAAATGGATTTGCTATTACACGCTTAGAAGAATGGATATCTCACAAGCAAAGTCAAAGTGGTCCTAGACAATCAGCTGAAGATAAAGCCCGTAAAGAGATCCCTATGTTTATGTGTTTGGAAATTAAAAATATTTAAATATAAGCGAATTATAAAATAGTCTCTGAAAAATACCTTTTGTTCTCTCTGAGAGCTCATATTTATTATTATCCTATTTTAGTATTTTAATATCTGCTCCAATAGAATTTAACCTTTCAGCTATTTCTTCATATCCACGATTTATCATATAAACATTTCTAAGTATAGATGTACCATTAGATCCTAGCATGCCAATAAGTATAATCATTGAAGGTCTTAGAGCAGGAGGGCATACAACTTGTGCTGCCTTTAGAGGAGTACCACCTTGTATATATACTCTATGAGGATCAGCTAATGTAACACTTGCTCCTAGTCTATTTAATTCTGTGAAATATATAGCTCTATTCTCGTAAACCCAGTCATGTATCATAGTTTGGCCCTTGGCTTTGATTGCTATAGGAACAAAGAAGGGGAGATTATCCATATTGATACCTGGATAAGGAGTGGCATGTATTTTATCTTCTAAGGCTTTTAATTTAGAAGAGAATATATGTAGGTCTACTAGATTTGTTCTTTTATTATATGATTTATATTGTTTAGTTATTTTATATTTTAACCCCATTCTTTTTAACTTCTCAAGCTCAAGAGAAAGAAAATCTATTGGACAGCGTAGTATTTTGAGTTCTGAATCAGTTGCAATAGCAGCGGATATAAACATCATTGATTCAATAGGGTCTTCGCTATTTGTGTATTCGATATCCGTATTAATATCTTTTATTCCATGAACAATTAGAGTAGAAGTTCCTATTCCTTCTATTTTAACTCCTAATTTTTCTAAGAAGAAGCATATCTCTTGTACCATATAATTTGCACTAGCGAATCTGATAGTAGAAGTACCATTTATTTTTGATACAGCAGTAAGAATATTCTCGCAAGCAGTATCTCCAGCTTCATACATTACTATATTTGCTCCTCTTAATTTTTTACTTTCAATTTTATATTCAGTATTTGTGGTTTTTATCTTTACCCCTAAGTCTTCAAGAGCATAAGTGTGTGCTGAAATTGTGCGTTTTCCTAACTTGCAGCCAGAAGCATGGGGGATAGAGAAAGAAGGTAGTAAGTGTATAAGAGGTCCTATGAGCATAATGACAGAGCGTGTCTTAATAGCAGATTCAATATTTATCTTTTCTAAGCTAAATTTAGTAGGAGGAATTATTAAGACAGAATTATTATCTATCCATTTAACAGATACACCAATGCTCTCAAGTATCTCTATTACTCTGTAGACTTCTTCAATACGAGCAATACCATGAAGAGTAGTTTTACCACGATTTAATAAGGAAGCACAGAGTAGACCGACAGCACCATTTTTGGAAAAGTTTGTATTTATACTTCCGTGAAGTTTTTTACCTCCTGTGATTTGAAAATCTATTGATGAATTAGCTAAGGAGACTATCTGCTGATTTAATACTTCACTAATTTTCCCTAATATTTCAGTGCTAAAATTTTGTTCTCCTTTTTCCATTCTAGCAACAGCACTTTGTGAAGTTTCTAAAGCTTTAGCAAACTCATCTTGAGTCATTAATTTTCTTTCTCTTAATTCTTTTATAAATAGCCCAATTTTTTGCTGTTCTGTTTCTTTCTTCATACATTTATTTTATTATCTGATAATAATTGTTAATAATTCTATTTACTATTTTATATCATATATGATATAATTGCAATATGATAAAGATAGAGGAATATATGGATATCAAGGATTATTCAACTCTCAAAATAGGAGGGCAATTTCGATATTTTGCAGTTATTTCTAATAAAGAAGAACTTCCATCGTTTTACGCTATAGCGTATGATGAAAGAAAGTATAAAAATATACCGATTTTTGTATTAGGAGGAGGTTCAAATATTGTTTTTTCGGATGGTGTTTTAAAAGTGATTACTCTCAAGATCGAAATTAAAAGTTTTGAAATTATTAATGAAACATCTGAATATATTGATATCAAAGTCGGTGCTGGTGAGAATTGGGATAATTTTGTCCGTAAAACTGTAAATATGAATCTAGTAGGTATTGAAGCTCTGTCTTTTATTCCTGGCACAGTAGGAGCTAGTCCGGTACAGAATATTGGTGCTTATGGATCAGAAGTAAAAGATACTATACAAGAAGTAGAAGTTTTTGATATAGAAAAAAGAGAATTTTCCAAGATATATAATAAAGATTGTAAATTTGGATATCGGGATAGTATTTTTAAAAATGAAGCCAAGGGTAGATATATAATAACGGCGGTAACTTATAGATTAAATAAATCTCTACCTACGATTCCTAAATATCCTGGCGTTGCAAAATATTTTGAAGATATGGAAATAGTTAGTCCAACTCTTTCACAGATTCGAGACGCTATTATATATATACGAAAAGAAAAGCTCCCTGATCCGAGAGTCTCTCCAAATGCAGGTTCATTTTTCAAAAACCCAATAGTTTTAAATGCTGTAGCTGACAAAATAAAAATAGATTTTCCAGAGGCTAAATTTTTCCCGGTAGATGAAAATCATATAAAAGTTCCTGCTGGTTGGCTTATAGAAAATTCAGGATTGAAAGGTAAGTCTTTTGGCTCTGTTTCTGTATATGATAAGAATGCTCTAGTATTAGTAAATACTGCAAATGCTACTTTTGAAGATATTATAAAAACTCGAAATGAAATAATAAAAATTGTAAAAGACAAGTTTGATATAGAACTACAACAAGAGCCAGAAATATTATAATTATGAATTAAATTAGGAAATTATAAAGTAAAATACACAGACAAAGATGTCTGTGTATTTTTTTTGTGCCGGGGAGAAGACTCGAACTTCCACCTCTTGCGAGACTCGATTTTGAGTCGAGTGCGGCTACCATTACGCCACCCCGGCAATGCTAGTATTCTAACAGAAAAGTTAGAAAAATCAATTTTGAAAATATGTCTTAATTAGAGTATAGTGGCTAAATGATAAATAAGATAGAAAAATCACTTTCATACATAGAGATTTCTAGAGAGAATCTAATAAATAATATTAAACAATTCCGATCTTTAGTTGGTTCTAAAACTAAAATAGCGGCAGTTGTTAAAGCAAATGCTTATGGTCATGGTGATATAGAAGTAGTTAAAATAGCTAATTCTTATGTTGATTATTTCCAAGTAGATAGCATTGAAGAGTGTGAGAGAATAAGAAAATTTACAAAAAAACCAATACTCATATTTGGCTATTTGAACGAAGATGGCATAAAGAGAGCCATTAAATTAAAGGCTATAATTTGTGCTTTTGATTTAATACATCTTTTAAAAATTAATCATATAGCTAAAGATTTTAAAATTAAAACGAAGGTTCATCTAGCCATAGATTCATATTTAGGAAGAGAAGGTATAATGCCATTTCAAGTGGAAATTGTAATTAAAGAAATTAAAAATTTAAATAATATTATTTTGGATGGAGTGTATTCTCATTTTGCAAACATAGAAGATACTATGAATTTTACACATGCTCAAAAACAAATAGATACTTATCATGAGTGTTTAGAATATTTTAAAGAAAATGGATTTAAAAAAATAAATACACACATATCAGCTACTTCGGGAATTATTGTTTATGATAAAGGTGATAGTCTTCATACTATTGTAAGACTTGGTATTGGACTTTATGGTTTATGGCCAAGTAGTCATCTAGAGTTTTTAAATAAAAATAAAATAAATTTAAAGCCCATATTAAGATGGATAACACATATAGCCCAAGTTAAAGTATTACCTCCTAACCATCCTATTGGATATGGTCTTACCTATATAACTAAAAAAACGACTAAGATAGCTATAATACCTCAAGGATACGCTGATGGTCTCATAAGAACTCTTTCAAATAATGGTTATGTTCTAATAAAAGGGAAAAAGGCTAATATATTAGGTAGAGTTGCTATGAATATGATAGTAGTTGATGTATCAAATATTAAAGATGTTAGATCAGATGATGAAGTAGTTATATTGGGGGTTCAAGTTAAGAGTAAAATCTCGACAGAAGAGTTGGCTAAAGAAATGGGTTCAATAAACTATGAAGTTACTACTAAAATAAGTTCTTTATTACCAAGGGTTATAGTTTAAACAAGCTCATCCATATTTATTTGCATTTTTAGGCGTTTTATAGTATTGTAGGGATTATGTCACAAGATAGACTTTTAAGATTAAAATGCAGTGTTTGCAAAAGTGCAAACTATTATACAAGTAAAAACAAAAAATTAGTTCCAAAGAAGCTTGGATTAAAGAAATTTTGTAAAGGTTGTGTAAAAAATACTATGCACAAAGAAGCAAAAATTACTGGTTAAATAAAAATCCCCACTGGGGATTTTTATTTTTTTATATACCTACGGGCTTTAAAAGTTTGAACTGAAACACCTTTGAAAATATGATTTTTAAATGTAATAGTGTTTTTCAAGACTTTATTCTTATAGATTAAGAAGATCTTTTGTTCTTATTAGATAATCTTGAACATTTTTAATAGCTTTTAATTTATTTGTTTTATGCCAATAATTAAACTTATAATAGCTGTTAACTAGAATTGCTGCTTGCAAAACTTTCTTGTCATATGATTCATTAGAAAAATATCCATCAACTAATTGATTTGGGAATTTACCATCATGAGCTATGCTATTTACCGTACTACGAGCCAAATCCATATACCCATTATTTAATTCTGGATTAGGATCAAAAACAGTAATAGGATTTGTGGCAAATATATTTTTAGATCCAAAATCAAAATGACAATAACTACTCTTTTTATCACCAACATATTCAAGTAATATTTTACAAGCTAGTGGTAAAGAGCCATGTTCTTCTCCTAGGACTCCATTATCTTTGACGTATTTAAATCTATTTTTCATGTCTTCACTCTCGAGCCATCCCTTGAAATTAGAAAATTCTCCCTTGCCATAAATTAGACGACCATAACCTTCTCCTTTAGGTTCATGCATTCTCCTCAGAGTAGTACCCATTTCAGAACGCAATCCTTTATCAATTAATTCTTCTCTGGTAGATTTTTCTCCCAAAAGCGGCGCGTCTATATATTCCATTAAAACATACGCATGCCCATTCAACATGCCTTCTTCTAAAACGTGAGGAACACTAACACCAGCCTGCTCCCATACACTTAGAAATTGACCTTCATCCGTAGAACGAAGTATGCTCAGATGAATCTTAAGAACTAATTTTTCATCTTGTGTTTCAATTATACAAATGAGAGAAGAAACACCTTCATGTGCAAAAATGACACTAGTTTCTTTCCCCTTGAATCTTATATTAGAAGAAATAAATTCTTCAACTTGAGGTATTAAAGCAATTCTTCTTTTGTTATATTTATTATCTGCCTCATGTGGAGATAGTTTTGGCTCGTTTTTGAAAACAATACTTGATTCCATGTATTAATTATAACATAACATGAAGGACCGCGAGTACGCTTATCGAACCTTACATGTTCAGTACACCTTTTCTGTTCGTGAGTACACTCACATGGAAAAGGTTTTTGCTTCCTCCACGTAAGTAAAGCAGTTTACTTGCTATCGCCCAACAAAAAACAGCTATTCGCTGTCTTTTTTTGCGGGCGATGGAGGAATCGAACCCCCACCAAAAGTTTTGGAAACTTTCGTTCTACCACTAAACTAATCGCCCTTGTAAGAGAGAGTATACTATAAATCTATTTTATTTTCCACTATTCTATTCGTGTACCAAAAACTCCTTTATTTCTTTTTTAATCTTTAATACATCACTTTTTTTTCTTAGGTCTATCCATTTTATGTTTAGATCACGTTTAAACCATGTATTTTGACGTTTGGCGAAGTGCCATATGTCAGTATTGAGCTTTTCTGTCATTTCATCTTTTTTGACTTTATTTTGTAGGTATAATGATACATGTCTATATTCAAGACCGAAAGAATTCAATCTTTTCCATGATATTTTATTTTCATGTAGTTTTTTAATTTCATTTATCATTCCTTTTTTAATACGAGAAAGTAATCTCACTTTAATTCTCTCTTTTAATATTTCAGGAGGTAATATTAAACCAACTTTTAAAAATTGATATTTTGATATGTTGTTAATAGTTTCAGGAACTGATCCTAAAGCTTTAGCAATTTCAATAGCTCTAACTAGTCTAACTTTATTATTTTTATCTATCATTTTAGCCTTTTCAGGATCTAATTTTTCTAAATACCTACTCAACGCTATAGCGTTGAGTAGGTAAAGTTCTTCTCTTAATTTTTTATTAGGAGGAACATTTGGGAATATAGTACCATTCACAACTGCATCTATGTAAAATCCTGTACCTCCACATATAATAGGAACTTTTCCTTTTTTAATTATTTCTTCTATTTTTTTATTAGCTTTCTTCTGGAAATCATTTACAGAGAAAACTTTTGAGGGAGAGATAATATCAAGTAAATGGTGTGTTACATTTTTCATCTCTTTTTTTGTAATTTTACCTGTACCTAGATCCATTCCTTTATAGACTTGTCTAGAATCAGCTGAAATAATTTCGCCATTTATAAGCTTGGCAATTTCTACAGCGAAGTCACTCTTTCCTGTAGATGTTTGACCTAGTATGACTATAATTTTATTATTCATAATAGTTTTATATTCGCATAAAAATGAATTTTTTGCTATAATAACAAAATTATGGGATTTAAATCATATATAACAAAAAAAGCATTACAAATGAAAGGAGTTTCTTCTGAACAAGCAGAGCAAATAGCTAAGCAGCTCGAAGAGAATCCTCAAATAGCAGAAAGTCTTAAAGCTCTTGATTCTAATAAGGAAGTAAAAGAACTTTTTGAAAAAATTACAAATGAGATAGAGGAAAAGAAAAAGGCTGGTACAGCTGAGCAGTATGCAGCTATACTTGTAATGAATAAATATAAAGAACAGATAATGAAGCATAGGGAAGCTCTCGCTCCTCTTATGAGTTTGATGCAAAAATAAATTATTTTTATTTTATGCCCAAAAAATTTACAAAGAAAATTATCATCGTAAATGACAAAATGCAAAAAGGGTATAAGTATGAATTAGTAGAGCCTATTGGTAAAAATTTTCATAAAGATTTTAACCCAGATTTAAGCCCCAAGCAAATGCTTGCTATGGGTATTTTTGGTGGTAAGTATATGACAGATTGCAGTAAAGAATTTCCATCAGACTGGTTTAGTAAAGCTAAACTTTGTCCAGATTTTCATAATCCAGAAATAAATTATTTTGGAGTTAATGCTAGCTCATCACTTAGTGTTTGGAGGAAAAATGGATGGATAAATAAAGATGATCCACGTGGTTGGTTCCAATGGTATTGTAGATATTATTATGGCCGCCGGTTACCCAAAGAAGATGATCGTCAGATTAAAAGATGGAAGGCTATCGTTAGACATATATCACAGATAAGTAAGAATTGTAGAGTAGGTGACATGTTTTGTCGACCTGTTCAACGTCAAGCTGTTCTTCATTGGGCTTATGATAGTAGAAAATTGTAATATTTTTGTGATATAATTACTCATTATGAGTAAAACATATAATTGGTATAAGAAACTTATTAAACCATCTTGGGCTCCTCCTTCGTATTTATTTGGTCCGGTTTGGACATTTTTATATATAATAATTTTTGCATCTTTTGGAACAGTCTTTTATCAGATATTTATAAATAATGAAATACCTTTAATTATTGGTTTGCCGTTTTTATTGAATTTAATTTTTAATTTATCTTTTACTTATTTTCAATTTAAGTTAAAAAATAATGTTTTAGCTTTTATAGATATTGTATTAGTATTGTTAACTCTGATCTTGAGTTTAATATTTATTTATCCTTATATTATGTGGGTTACTTTAGTGAATATGCCTTATCTTTTGTGGGTTAGTTTTGCTTCAGTTTTGCAATTAAATATTACTATTTTAAATAGATAATTATCAATTCATTATAAGTTGAAAAATTATTGATATAATGCCATTATTGCTATATGAATTGGTTTAAACATATTTTTGTAAATAATAAAGATAATCAAATAACAGATGAATTAAAGAAAAAGCTTTTTGATAAGCTGTCAGTCTACGCAAAGAATAATTCAGATTTTTCTCTTAATGAATTGAAATCTTCTAATGATGGACTTAGTTCAGAAGAAGTCAAAAAAAGAATTAAAATATATGGAGTTAACTCTATAGTGGATGAAAAAAGCACGAATCACTTTTTAAAGCTTTTTAATATACTAAAAAGTCCTATCAATCTCCTATTAATAGGACTTGCTCTTGTTTCTTTCTTTTCTGGAGAAATTAAAGCTTTTATTGTGATTATCATAATGGTACTACTGAGTGTTCTTTTGAATTTCTATCAAGAGACGAAAGCTTCTTTAGCTGCTAATAAACTAAAATCGATTATCCATACTAAAACAACAGTTATAAGAAATGGTAAAAAGGAGGAAATAGATTTAAAATATATAGTTCCTGGAGATATAGTTTATCTCTATTCCGGGGCAATTATTCCAGGTGACATAAGACTCTTATCATCTAAAGATCTTTCTATTAATCAAGCTATGCTCACAGGAGAATCTATGCCTATAGAAAAGCATGTAATAGATCAAAATAAAGACAGAGAGAATATTATAGATTTCTGTAACTTATGTTTTTTGGGTACTAGTGTAGAGAGTGGAGTAGCTACTGCTATTGTTTTAAATACAGGTAAGAATACATATATAGGTATGATAGCTCATGATATTAATGCTAGTGATCATATCTCTGATTTTGATAAAGAATTAAAATTATTTGTACTTCTTATTTTGAAATTCATGATTTTTATGGTCCCTACTGTTTTTCTATTAAACGGAATTTTTAAACATAATTGGTTCGAAGCATTTTTATTTGCTTTAGCTGTAGCTGTAGGAATGGCTCCTGAAATGGTAACTACAATAGTAGCGATGAATTTATATAAAGGAGCTCTAGCTTTATCTAAAAAGAAAGTAATAGTTAAACACTTAGACGCGATAGAGAATTTTGGAACTATGGACATACTATGTACTGATAAAACAGGAACTCTAACAGAAGGACGAGTAGTTTTAGAGAAATATTTAGATGTTTATGGTAAAGACAGTGAGAAAACTTTACATTTTGGATTTATGAATAGTTTTTTCCAGACAGGCATGCAAGATATTATAGATGAAGCGATTCTAAAACATGAAGATATAAAAGAAAAATTAGAAATAGCTAAATATAAGAAAATAGATGAAATACCTTTCGATTTCAACAGAAGAAGGCTTTCTGTTGTTGTTTCGGATAATAACAATGATTCACATCTTTTAATCTGTAAAGGAGCTGTCGAAGAAATTTTTAATAAATGCTCTTCTATATTAATAGACGGCAAGGAAATACCTTTTGGTGATATAAGCGATGATAAGAGAACTTTTATGGAGGAGGAGTTGAATAAAGAAGGCTTTCGAGTTATTGCTGTTGCTTACAAGGAAGTAGACAAAGAGCAATCTGTATTTTCTATCGAAGATGAATCAAACCTTGTCTTGTCTGGATTTTTAGCTTTCTTCGATCCACCTAAAAAGAGTGCTAAAGAGGCTATCTCAGATTTGGAGTCACTAGGAGTAAAAGTTAAAATATTAACAGGAGATAACGGTATTGTAACAAAAAAGATATGTGAAGAGGTTGGTCTATTAGCTGATAGGATTCTTTTAGGTAGCGATATAGAGAAATTAAGTGATGAAGAGTTGTCAATTGAAGTAGAAAATATTTCTATTTTTGCCAAACTTTCTCCATACGATAAAGAACGCATAATTAAAAGTTTAAGAAAGAATAATCACATAGTTGGTTTCCTTGGTGATGGTATAAATGATTCTCTTTCTCTTATTGCGGCCGACGTAGGCATTTCTGTTGATACTGCTGCTGATATAGCTAAAGAGTCATCAGACTTAATTTTATTAGAAAAAAGTTTATTAGTTCTCAAAGATGGTATTAAAGAGGGAAGGAAAATATTTGATAATATTATTAAATATATAAAAATGGCCGCGAGTTCAAACTTTGGGAATATGTTTAGTGTTGTGGGTGCAAGTATTTTTCTACCTTTTCTTCCCATGTTGCCAATTCAAATTTTAGTAAATAATATGCTTTATGATTTTTCCCAAACAACAATTCCTACAGATAATGTAGATGAAGAAAGGTTGTTAAAACCAACAAAGTGGAATTTTAAAAATATTAAAAGATTTATTATATTCTTTGGTCCCATAAGTTCATTATTTGATTATGCTACATTCTTTGTTATGCTTTATGTTTTTAATTGTCTGGCTACTCCAGATGTATTCCATCAGAGTTTGTTCCATACTGGATGGTTTATAGAATCTTTATTAACTCAAACACTCATTGTCCATATTATAAGAACAAGCAAGGTACCTTTTCTTCAGAGTCGAGCAAGTTGGCCTCTAATGTTCTCTACTTGTTGTGTTATAGCTTTTGGCCTCTACCTTCCATTTTCTCCTTTTGCTAGTGCTTTATCATTTGTTCCATTACCTCCTTTGTATTTCGTATTATTATTTATAGGTATTGTTTTATATTTCTTGATAACTCAATTGTTGAAATTGTGGTTCATAAAAAAGTATGACTGGATTTAAAGTCAGTTCATAAATCAATAATTCACTTATATAGAAAAGTTAATTATTATTTGCTTATAGTTATAATAACATCAAATTTAGATTTTTCAGGATTTGATTTAGTAATAGCATTAGGATATTTATTCTTAACAACTTTTTCTATGTAAGAAGTATAATCTTTCTTACTATCTTTTATGAGTATAGTAGTAGGATTAGGACTTGATTTCTTACTCTCTGTTTTAGATTTTGTAAAACCAGCTTTTTCTAAATCATTTGAAAGGGAGATGGCAACTCTCCAAGTTAGATATGGGGACTTTTGTTATTGAGCCTAAATCTATTAATATATCTGAATTAATGGATAGCTCAATAAAAGATAATCAGTCTAAAATAATAAATAAAAAATTATTAATAGATAAAAAAGAAGAAGGAGATATCTCAAATTTTCAAGCTGATGAAAAATTATTAAGAATTATTTTTCAGAATTTATTATCAAATGCTGTTAAATATACAGATTCCGAAGGTTTAATAAAAATTTATTTAGCTAGTTTAAAGGCCGGTCAAAATTTTGGAGAAAGGAATTTAAAAGAAGATTGCTTAGTTTTTTCAATAGAAGATTCTGGTATGGGTATACCTGCTAGTCAGCAAGATAAAATTTTCACTAAACTCTTTAGAGCTGATAATGCAAAAGAATCAGAAAATGAAGGAACTGGTTTGGGTCTTTATGTTATCAAGTTAATCATTGATAAGGCAGGGGGTGATATATGGTTTAAGTCAGAACAAGGTAAAGGTACTATTTTCTATATAACTTTTCCTATTTCTGGTATGAAAATAAAAGAATAATTGTAATTTATTTTTACTAAAAAGTCGCATGATTTATTACTATTATTTAAAATAAATAGTATAATTAAATCATTAATTATAAGAATTTTAAAATATATGGAAATGTTACTAATAATGATAGGACTAGTTTTATTTTACGTAATTTCAAATCAGAATAATAAAATTAATAGAATAGAAAGGACTCTTAGTGAGTATATTAAAAATTCTGAAAATAATAGCACCGTGAAAATAGTTTCTGATTCTAAATCAGAAGTTGCAGTAAATCCAATAGATAGTAACCCATCTGAAGTCAAATTAAATCAAAATATAGACCAGCCAATTCTTGAGAATGAAGAATTGTCTGTATTTGCTGGAATTTCTTATGAAGATTCTTCGGGGGAGATACTAGGTAAGATAGGTATAGGAGCATTGGTTTTGGGAGTAGCCTTTTTCTTAAAGTATGCATTTGATAATAATTGGATTGGTCCTACTGGGAGAATTTTTGTAGGAGTTTTGATAGGGGCAATTTTAATAAGTATAGGTCAGTACTTCCGTAAGAAGTATGATGTCTTTTCTGAAGTTATGTTTGGGGGTGGAATAGCTATACTATATTTATCATTTTATGCAGCCCATAGCTTTTATAATCTTATCGATCCATTAAATACAGGAATACTTATGTTCCTAGTGACAGCTCTGACTTTCATTTTAAGTTTTGTAAATCATGATAATAAATTAGCTATTTTGGCTATAATAGGAGGTTTTACTACTCCTTATATCATAGGAGCGACAGGTAATAATATGTTTGAAGTATTTGCTTATGTTCTTATTTTAGATGTTGGAGTCCTGGCTATAACTATATTTAAGAAATGGCCAGAATTAGTAACTTTAGCATTAGTTGGTACTGCTATTAATTTTTTCACTTGGATGATTGGTTATTATAATGAGTCACTTTTGTCTTCTGTAATATTCTTCTTAATATTAACTTTCTTTATATTCCTTGTTGCTAGTATTTATAGAATTATAATAGTGAAAGAGAAGTCGAATGAGTTTGATTATTTCTTGCTGTTGGCGAATGCTTTTGGATTTTTTGGTATTTTCTATAATCTTATGAAGCCACAGCATGAGTCTATTCTTGGTTTATGTACTTTAATGATTGCGATAGTCTACATCATACTAGCTTATATAGCCAATGAGAAAAATAATGAAGATAAAACTTTGAATATATTCCTACCGGGGCTTGCTGTTGCTTTCTTGTCCTTGGCTGTACCTATTCAGTTCTCAGGTATGTATATTGCTATTGTCTGGTTTATTGAGGCCTGCTTACTATATCTGATAGCTCTTTCTATGAATAATAGAGGCTTCCAAGTTATGGGAGTAGCAGTTTATATACTTGGATTAATTAATTTCTTTGGTTGGAATTCTTATAGTACTATGAATAGAGATTTCTCTCCTATTTTTAATAAAGCATTTGGTATTTTGATTATAGCTATAGCTTCTGCTTATGTTATTTCTTATATCTATTATAAGTATGGAAGTATCTCAGCTGAAATACAAAAAAGGGGAGCTATCTCTTTTATTATAATAGCCAATATTTTAACTTTGTATGCTTTCAGCTCCCAGATTATATTTTATTATAATCTAGAGAATTATATATTAGAAAGTAATTATTCTATGAAAGTTCAATCACTTAATAGTGAGAGAGAAGGTACTAATTATTATACTAGTACGATACAAGAAAGATCAGCTATGATAGCCGAGAAGGATTCTAATTCCAATAAATCAAATACATCAGTTTCAATTTTCTGGGCAATATATGCAGCCATTCTTACCGCTGTTGGCTTTGCTAAGAGGAGCTCAAGCTTAAGAATTTTCGGCTTAACATTGTTTATAATTACAGCTGTTAAAATATTCATAGACGTCTGGAGTCTAGGAACAATTTATAGAATTATTTCATTTATTGGACTTGGAGTAATAGCTTTGGTGGCATCATTTGTTTACGTTAAATATAAAGATCGTCTTAAAGTAATTTAAATAAATTAAATGAAATTCACAAAAAATATAATTTTTAAAAAATTTTTAGTTGTAATTTTGTTTATTTTTCTTTGCCTTGTTTCTTGGCAACTACTCAAGAGACCTCCTACAAAGGGTGACTGGCAGGAGCAGCTTTCTATTCTATCCACTGCTAAGTTTAATGGAGATTTAGTTACGATTAAGAATGTCCGTAATTTCCGATATAGCCCTACAGAGTCAGATATGCATCCTGGCTACTATGATAAGACTTATAATCTTAGTCTGATAAAAAGAGTTTGGTATGTTACAGAGCCATTTAATGATTATGAAGCTACTGCTCATACTTTTGTTTCTTTCGAATTTAAAAATGGAGATTTCTTGTCTATTACTATAGAAGCTCGCAAGACTAAAGATCAGACTTTTGATATATGGAAAGGTATGATACATACTTATCCTCTTGTTTATATAGCCGCTGATGAGAGAGATTCTGTACTTCTACGTGCTAATATAAGGAAAGATAAAGTCTATGTTTATCCAGTACGTTTAGAAAAACAGAGTAATGCTAGATTATTGCTGGTAGATATGCTTAATACTATGAATAAGCTTACTGTTAAGCCAGATTGGTATAATACTTTATTCTCGAACTGTACATCTAGTATTGCTAAACATATAGATAAAATAAATCCAGGTCGTATACCTGAACTTTCTTGGCAACTATGGCTTACTGGTTCTGCTGATGAACTTGCTCTAAAGAAAGGATTACTAGATACGAATCTACCGATAGAAGAGGCAAGGAATAAATTTTTCATTAGTGATATTTCTCAAAAGATAGGAGATATTTCGAGTTACTCAAAAGAAATTAGAAAATTTA
>CAIYVW010000018.1 GCA_903929735.1 uncultured bacterium | reverse complement strand
TAAATTAAAAAATATTAAAGATATTAACAATATATAATATATGTATGTAATAAAAAGATCTGAACACAACCCGATTTTAAGCCCCAATAAAGATCATTATTGGGAAGAATTTGCTACTTTCAATATGTGTCCAGTTAAGCAAGGTAAATATACGTATGGATTGTATCGTGCTATATCAGCAGTTGATAATTTAACAGAACAAAAACAAGTTTCCGTAATAGGAATTGGTAAAAGTAAGGATGGTTTACATTTTGAAGATAGAGCTCCTTTTATTAAGCCTGAAAAGGTTTGGGATGCTTGTGGGTGTGAAGATCCTCGAACTACTTTTTTTGAAGGTAAATATTATACTTTCTATACAGCTCTTTCAGACTATCCTTTTAATGCAAATAATATTAAGGTAGCAGTAGCTGTATCTAAAAATTTAAAAAAGGTAGATGAACGCCACTTGGTAACACCTTTTAATGCAAAGGCGATGACTCTCTTTCCAAAAAGAATAAACGGAAAGATTGTCGTTATTTTCTCTGCTCATACAGATATGCCTCCAGCTAAAGTGTGCATTGCTAAGCTAGACAAAATCGAACAACTTTGGGATAAGAATTTCTGGGATAAATGGATTATAGATCTAGATAAGCACTCTGTTGATTTCCGTCGTAATGAATATGATCATATAGAAATAGGGGCAGCTCCTATAAAAACAAAAGATGGATGGTTACTAGTTTACTCTCATATTCAGAATTATTTTGAAGGACCGGAAAAGCTAGATCTTATTTTCGGTATTGAAGCTTTAATCTTGGATTCGAAAAATCCAGAGAAAATAATAAGTAGAACAAGTGGTCCAATTCTAGTTCCCGAAGAGAATTATGAATTATCTGGTTATATTAGAGATGTTATTTTCCCTACAGGAGCAATTTTAGATAAAGATAAATTATCTATTTATTATGGAGCAGCAGATACAACTGTCTGTGTAGCTCATGTTTCAATTACAGATCTTTTAAAAACAATGGACCTTAGTAAAAATAACAAATGGAAATTTAAGCGTTACCAATCAAATCCTATAATAATTCCTAAGGCTGAAAATAAATGGGAATCGAAAGCAACATTTAACCCAGCTGCTATCTATCTTGGGGGAAAGGTTCATATACTTTATCGAACTCTTTCAGATGATAACACTTCATTTATAGGATATGCATCTTCTCGTGATGGTTTTAAAATTGATGAAAGATTGAATACACCTATCTATATCCCTAGGGAAGATTTTGAAATGAAAAAAATTGCTAATAATAATTCTGGGTGTGAAGATCCTAGACTTACAAAAATAGGTAATAATATCTATCTTTGTTATATAGCCTATGATAGTGTAAATCCTCCCAAAGTTGCAGTTTCTATTATAAGCCAGAAGGATTTTCTTTCTCATAACTTTTTCAAATGGAGTAAACCTTTCCTAATTACTCCAGATGGATTAGATGATAAAGATACTTGTATTTTCCCTGAAAAGTTTAAAAATGGTTATTTTATTCTACATCGTGCCAATAATGAAATATGTGGGGACTATATGAAGTCTATTGATAATACCTCTGAAAAAATCAATAAATGCATAAGAGTCATTGGTCCTCGAATGAATACATGGGATAGCTTAAAGGTAGGTATTACCGCTCCTCCTGTGAAAACTAAATACGGATGGCTACTTCTTTATCATGGTGTTTCTAAAAGTCATTCCACTTATCGAGTAGGGGCACTTCTTTTAGATTTGAAAGATCCAGCTATTGTTTTATCTAGAAGTTCAGACCCTGTATTTGTACCTGAAGAAAACTATGAGAAAAATGGCATAGTGAATAACGTAGTCTTTCCATGTGGTATGATAATTCGTAATAAAAAAGTTTTCATCTATTATGGAGGAGGGGATAAGGTAACAGGAGTTGCAACTATGGATTTATCTGTTATTTTAAATGCTTTAATCCGCGGAACAAAATTTGAGGGAATGTAATTATATAGGTTAAACTTTAAGTTTGGACCTATATTAAAAAATATGTTATAATAAACAAATGGCCCTAGGGCCTTTTGTTTTGTTTATGGAAAAAGGAAAAGATTATTCAAATTTACATACAGGACTTGTTTTAAAATATTTTTGGCAGGTCATTAAACGATTTAAAGTATCGTTTTTTTGTGTAGTTTTTGGTGTAATAATAACTTCACTTCTTGAAATATATATACCGTTCCAGTTTCTTAAACTTTGGAATGTATTAAGTACTACTGATTTTAGTTTAGCTCCGAAGGCTTATCATATATTAATCTTTATTTTCATACTGGGCCTTATTCGTTTTTTTGTTGCCAGAGGTTATAGCTTTATAAATTCATACTTTCAGTCAAATGTTATGTCTGGACTAAGAGAACAATCTTTTTCCTATATGATAGGTCATTCTCATTCTTTTTTTGCAAATAATTTTGGAGGTTCTCTTACTCAAAAGATTGGTAAATATGCTAGAGCCTTTGAAAGATTAATGGATATGATGATTGATAATGGTTTACCTCTTATTATAAGAGCGGTAGGAACAGTTTTAGCTATATATACTCTTAATCATAAATACGCATATATTTTATTAATTTTTTGTATAGTTTTTATTTTAACAGCTTTAATTTATGTTAATTTAAAATTAAAATTTGATATTTTGGCAGCTATTTCTGATACAAAAACTACAGGGGCTTTAGCAGATTCAATTAGTAATCACTCCTCAATTCAACTTTTTGCAGGACATGAATATGAAAGAGAAAGAGTAGGAGGAGTTATACAAGAGCAGAATAAAGCTACAATTCTTAATTGGTATCTATGGGGAGGTCTATCTTCTATCCAAAGTGCTTACGTGGTAATAATTGAGTTTATTATCTTTTGGTATGCAATTGGAGATTGGAAATTAGGATTAATTGGAGTTCCTGTTATGATTTTAATACAAACTTACTTAGGACGTTTAACCAATAGTCTTTGGTCTTTCCATTCAATTATTCGTACTTATTATGATAGTTTTGCTGATGCTCAAGAAATGGCTTTAGTTCTTAATACGCCGTATAGTATAGATGATAATGTTTCAAATGAAATTAAAGATATTAAAGGAGAAGTTGTTTTTGATAATATTACTTACGTATATGAAAATAATAACCAAAAAGTATTCGACAATTTTTCATTAAAAATAAAAGCAGGAGACAAGATTGCTTTAGTTGGTTCATCGGGGGCGGGGAAGTCTACCTTTGTTAGATTGCTTATGAGATTGTTTAATATACAAGAGGGTTGTATTTTGATTGATGGGATAGATATCTCAACAATTTCACAAAATAGTTTACGTGAACAGATTGGTTTTGTTCCTCAAGATCCTGTACTGTTCCATCGTTCTCTCATGGAGAATATACGTTATGGTAAACGTGATGCAACAGATGAAGAAGTCATAAAAGCAGCAGGTCTTGCTCATTGTGATGAATTTATTTTAAATCTTCCTAAAGGATATGATACATATGTAGGGGAGCGTGGAATCAAACTTTCAGGAGGGGAGCGTCAGCGTGTTGCTATTGCTCGTGCAATTTTAAAGAATGCACCTATACTTGTTTTAGATGAAGCTACTTCTGCCTTAGATTCAGAATCAGAAATGCTTATTCAAGATGCATTACATAATTTAATAAAAGAAAAGACAGTAATAGTAATAGCACACAGACTTTCTACTATTAAAGGAATGAGTCGCATAATAGTTATTTCTAAGGGTAAAATAATAGAAGATGGTATTCATGATAATCTTATAAAGATAGAAAATGGTGTATACAAAAAGCTTTGGGATATTCAAGCTGGAGGCTTTGAAATAAAATAGAACTTCAAGATTAATATTTATTTTATTTGAAGTTCTATTATTTCAGAAGTTGTACCTATTCTTATAGGAGGCATTGCAGTTCCTACACCTGAAGTTGTAAGTGAGGCTGTATTAGAAGTATAAGTTACTCCATGATTATATTTACCATACATTATTTTTAATAGAATACTAAAAGGGAAAAATTGTCCTGCGTGAGTATGACCTGACAAAACTAGTGAAGCATTATTTAATGATAAAATAGGTACATCCTTAGGATCGTGCATGAGTATGATGGATGGTTTTGTATTATCGTATGAAACTTTATCTAATTCTTTTTTTATATCTTCATTCTTTTTCATGACCCCATATGTAATGCCTATTATTTGAGTATCATTAATAATTACCTTTTTACCCATTATATCATTTAAATTTTTAGGGAAATTAGATTTAAAGTTATTATATTCCATGTTATATCTCTCGTGATTACCTTCAACATAATAATTTCCAAGATTTGGTTTAAGGTTATAAAGAGGAGCAAGTCCTTCTTTGTAAGGGAATGCTGGTCCATCTATTAAATCTCCTAAATTAAAAATTATATCAGGCTTTTCTTTATTTATAAGATCAACAATTTTTTGCATGAATTTTTCACGACGGACATCTCCTAAGTGAATATCTGAAACAATAATAATCTTTTTGTCTTTCCAGAGAGGAGCAAGAGTAGGTGATACAACTTCCCATTTTACTATTTGAGGATTGTTAGCATTCCAGATTCCATAAATATTTAATAGTATAGATACAATCGTTAATACTATTGTAATTTCTTTGACTGGAATATTAAAACCAAAATAATTATTTAATATAATAAAAATTGCGGTAATAATAGTAACTGTAAATAAATAGGCAAGTAAACCGAACCAGATAGCTCCCATTGTGTAAAACCATGAATTTAATAGAGAAAAATATTTAGCCCCATAAAGCATGGACCCCATAAACATTATTGGCATTATTATTCCAAGTGTTAGTAAGATATTTTTTATATATAAATAT
>CAIYVW010000017.1 GCA_903929735.1 uncultured bacterium | reverse complement strand
TGCTGGGAGACTAGGAATCGAACCTAGATTAAAGGCTTCAAAGGCCTCTGTCCTACCGTTAGACGATCTCCCAATGTAAAACAATATAAGAATACAACAAAAACGTTTATTTTTCAACTATAATCAATATATAATAAAATCTGATATAATATAAAAATGGAAACACATAAAACTGAAAAATATTTTTTATTTGGTCTTTTAATAGTAACATTTATTTTAACTCTAACCACCTTATATCACTTCTTATCTATTTTCATACTTGCAGCTGCATTCTCTGTTGTTATTCATCCTGTGTTTCTATGGATTAAAAAACATATAACAATGAATAATGATAGTTTTGCCTCTTTGATTACTATTATCCTTTTCCTATTACTGCTATGTGTGCCTCTATTCTTTATAGGTAATGTTATTTTTAATCAGGCACAAAATATGTATCATTTTATAGTTCAAAATGATAGCACAAACTTATTCATACAAAAGATAGATTCTACTGTAAATAACTTAATGCCTGTTGGTTTTACTTTTGATACTCATGGAAAAATTGTAAGTCTAATATCATTTATAACAAATAATATCGGAAGTTTCTTTGCTTATACATTCAGTACACTTCTAATGACTATTCTTATAATATTCACCATGTTCTACATTTTAAAAGATGGTCAAAAATGGAGAGAAGGTTTATTTAAACTGTTACCTCTTTCAGAGAAAAATATTAATGAAATACTTTTAAGCTTAAAAAATTCTATAAATAGAATAGTGAAGGGGTCTTTTATTATAGCTATGGCACAAGGATTTTTATTCTGGTTAGGACTCTTGATATTCGGAGTTCCAAATCCAGCACTTTGGGGTGTGGTTGCTGGACTTGCTTCATTCATACCTAATCTAGGTACATCAGTTGTATCTATACCTGCTATTCTTTTTCTATTCTTTACAGGTACTCATACACAAGCATTAGGCTTACTATTATGGTCTTTACTTCTAGTTGGAACCATAGACAATATGCTTTCTCCTTATGTTATCTCAAGAAACACAGAAATACCTGCTATTTTTATTTTATTTGTAATTTTAGGAGGCATATCTATTATGGGGCCAATAGGAATTATTATGGGTCCTTTATTACTGAGTCTGTTATATAGTCTAGTAGGAATTTACAAAAAAGAGACAAACTAAACAGACATACCAGCTATATAACCAGTAGTCCAACAAATCTGCAAACTATAACCTCCTGAATTTCTATTTATATTTAATAAATCACCAGTTATATACAAATTCTTGTATAAAGTGGAAGACATTTTTTTCATATCTAATTCTTTAAGAGAAACTCCCCCATCAGCAACAACAGATCTATCATAACCCATAAGATTTGTTATTTCTAAAGGTAATCCTTTCAATAATTTTACTAGTTTTTTTCTATCCTCTTTTGTAACACTATGAACTTTCATATCAAAGTCTATACCTGTATTAATCATTTCAATTGCTTTAGCTGTCCCATCAGGAACAATATCTCTCCATACAGTTCTTAATATTTTATTCTTATTTGCATCAAAATTTTTAATTATTAAATCTTCTAAACTGCCTTCATTTGTATCTGGATATACATCGATATAAGCCTTCACTTTTCCTGACTGAAGTAAATCTGAAACTTTACGAGAACTATTTAAGATAAGTGGTCCTGATAATCCAAAATGAGTAAAAAGAATTTTGCCTGTTTTTGAAAATTGTTTTTTATCTTCTAAATAAAAAGTTATCTTCATAAAAGAAAGAGTTACTCCCGCTAAATTTTTAACCCAAAAATCACTACAAGCTAATGGAACAATATCAGGACTTGGTTCTTTCACAGTATGACCTAAATCTTTTAACCATTTGAAACCATCTCCAGTTGATCCTGTTTCTGGATGAGACATACCCCCAGTAGCAAGAACAAAAGATTTAGCATAGAATAGACCTTCATTTGTTTCCACACTATTAATAGATTTTTCATTTTTATTTATTTTCTTAACAAGACAATTACTTTTAACAATAACATGGTTCTTCTCTAATTCTTTTTCTAAAACTCTATATACGTCATATGCTTTCTCAGTTATAGGAAATACTCGATTACGAGCTTGAACAACAAGAGGAAGACCACGAGATTCAAAATACTCAAATGTATCCTTAACTCCAAATATAGAAAATGGTGAATATAAAAATGGAGCTCCATTTCCATATATCTTTAGCATCTTATGAATATCAGGCTCATTGTTTGTTATATTACATCTACCACCACCTGTAATTTTTAATTTTTCCCCTAAATTTTTATTCTTATCCAATAAGAGAACAGATTTACCCCGACTACTTGCAACAGCCGCCACCATCATACCTGAAGCTCCACCACCAATAACTATAACATCCCAAATTTTATTATTATTTCTCATTTATAATCTTAACTAGTGCCATCTCCAAAGGAAGTTCGTTTATTACTGCATTACGAAGAGACTGATATGTATCTAGAAGAATAGATAAAGTAGCAGAAGATATATACTCTGGTTTAGAAGCAATCAAAGTGGATATATACTCCATATCATGGTCTCCTATTATTTTCTCAATTTCAACCCTTGTCTTTGGTGCATAACGAAGCATTAAAGCATATCTTAACTTAGAAAGAATCATTTTTAAATATACAGACATATCAAGATTTTCTTCGCTGGCCTTCTTTATACAAAGGAAACCTTTATCTAAATCTTTAGTTGCAATGGCATTTAAAAATTCATCTACAAGTACTGTATTTGGAGATCCTGTCACCTCTTCTATGTCTTTTAGATTTATCTTTTTTTCTTTTGAAAAAGAAATAACTTTCTGTAAAATTCCAAGTGCATCACGGAAAGCTCCATCGGCAAGTAAAGCTATAAGAGAAGCACCTCCTTCTTCTAAAATATAGCCTTCTTTCTTTGCTACATTAGTCACAACTGAAGTTAAAATACTATCTGTTGGTTTCTTAAAAATAAAACTCTGACATCTAGAAATAATAGTCTCAGGGACTTTCTCTAATTCAGTTGTAGCAAGAATAAAAATGACATGTTTTGGAGGCTCTTCTATAGTCTTTAAAAGAGCATTCCAAGCATCTTTAGTAAACATATGAACTTCATCTAAAATATAAATTTTATACTTAGAGTCAAAAGGCATAGTATGCACACTGTCACGAATAGAGCGAACATCATCGATACCACGATTAGAGGCAGCATCAAGCTCATATATGTCATTTATAGATGAACCAAGATCATGAGCTATAATTCTTGCTATTGTTGTTTTCCCCGTACCTCGTGGACCACACAAAAGATATGCATGAGAAACTTTCCCTACTTTAAGAGCTCCATCTATAGCCTTCACTATATGGTCTTGTCCTATAACTTCACCGAAATTTAAAGGACGATACTTTCTATATAATGCAATATTTGAATCTTTTGTAGGATCTTTCATAGAATGAATTATAGCAAATTAATGATTTTTAAGAAATTCCTTAGTTATTGTCTCAACTTCTTTATAAGATTTAGTTTCCATTAGTTTAACACGCAAATCTTTTGCCCCCTCAAAGCCATTTACATAGGCCTTGTAATGCTTTTTCATAACAGCAAAGTTTTTCACTTTTCCTAAAAGTTTTTCGTAAAGTTTTGTATGCTCAAGCATAACTTTTAATTTTAATTGAAGTGTCGGAGTATGATTAATTAAAATTTTCGAATTGGTCTGGATCCTTGTCCTTCCTCGTCCAAGGACCTGAGAAAATTTTGAATTAATTATACGAAGATCCTTAAATATCCAAGGGTTACCAAAAACAGCTCTACCAATCATGATTCCATCACAACCAGTTTCTTCTGCTAGCAATCTACCATGCTCCAAATCTTTAACATCTCCATTTCCTATTATTTTAGTTTTCACACTCATTTTATTTCGAATTTCTACTACCTCTTTTATATGTTCCCAACGAGCAGGAACATCAGACATTTCTTTTCGAGTTCGTGCATGAATTGTAAGAGCATCTATATCTTGTGATAATAAAAATGGAACCCATTCATCTATTTGATTCTTACTATATCCTATACGGGTTTTCACAGAAATAGAAATATTCTTCTTTTTTGAATCTTTTATACCATCCTTCACTGCTTGAATAATTTCTCCGGCTTTCTTCATATCCTTGATCATCGCTGCTCCTGCCCCTTGCTTTTCAACTGATCTATCAGGACAACCCATATTAATATCTATGCCATCAAAACCTAATGAAGCAACATAACAGGCAGCTTCTCGCATCTTGCTAGGGTGAGAAGAGAATAATTGAGCTATGATAGGTCTTTCTTTTTCTGTATACATTAAATCATAAGAAAGAATTTTTCTACCTTCACTTGCTAGTCCGTCAGCAGATACAAATTCAGTCCAAGTTACATCGGGCTTACCATACTTGGCAAACATACGTCGAAAAGCGGCATCAGTGACATCAGCCATCGGTGCTAAACAAAAGAAAGGCTTTGGTAATTTTTCCCAGAATTTTTTCATATATAATTAAATTTTTAGAGTTACAAGCTCTGGGTCCACATGAGGTTGGACCTCTAAAATTACTGAAACTTATATAGAACCTTATTCTTAAATCTTAGGTCTATATACAAAAGAGTATCATACTTTGAATTTATTTCATTTGCAAACTCTCTTTTATTCATTGCAGTAGAAAGATTATCTAAAATAATCGACAAGTCATTATCTGACTTAAAAATTATTTTAGGTTCTAAATTACCATTAATAGAATGTAAATAAAGAGAGTAAACACCATCATCTCCTATAACAAGATATAAAGGCTTAAAAGACAAAGCAGTAATTCCATCTATGAACCTCATTAATTTATGGAAAACTTCAGGGTTAAGCATCTGCTTACCTTGTGGACTAGAATTACTATCTTTTATTTTTGTATAATATTTGAAATAAATATCTCCTGAAAAGTAAGGAGCTTTATCGAAAATATATCCATCATTGTTCACAAAATAACAATTTTCTCCTATATCTTCTTTATTCTCAGGTAGAGAAGCCCCACAATACAAATATGAACCAGCACGTTCTATGATGCTTACTTTGAGAGTATTCAAACTTTCACGTTTTATATTTAAATTTTCTATACGAGGAAATTCATTAATTAAATCTTTATAGATTTTACTTTGAGGATATATTAAGAAATTTGAACGTGCAAAAAGTCTAAAATATTTACCATTTAGTTTATTCTGAATGCTAGATTCTAGATCTTCTTTATCTATTATACTATTACCAGTAATTACAATTTTATTTATCGTTATTTTTGAATTAGAAGAAAAATATGATAAAGCAATAATAATAGAAATAAATAAAATGGTAAATAATATAAACAAACGCAACCGTCCTACTCGACGATTGCGTTTGATTTGGACTATACGTGGCGATGTAGGAATATCCTTCATTTAATTATTATGAAATAATATCTTTACCTAAATATTTTACTAGAACTTCTGGTATTTTAATTGTTCCATCTGCCTGTTGAAAATTCTCAACCATAGAAACTAAAATACGAGGAGTAGGAATTGCTGTACAGTTAAGAGAGTGTGCATAGTTCATCTTTCCATTCTCATCTCTATAACGAATATTTAAACGACGAGTTTGAAAATCATGAAAATAAGAAGCGGAAGATATCTCACGATATTTGTTCTCTTTAGGAACCCAAAGCTCCACATCGTACTTTTTAACTTGACCCATACCTAAATCACCTCCACAATTTACTACTGTATGATAAGGAATATTTAAAGATTCTATGAACTCTTCTGTATTACGATTTATCTCTTCATGAAAAGATACACTTTCAGTATGAGAAGCTTTACATAGAACAACTTGTTCTAATTTATAAAACTCCTGAACACGTATAAGACCTTTTACATCCTTTGAGTGACTACCCGCTTCTCTTCTATAACAAGGAGAAAATCCCAAATATTTTTTAGGTAATTCTTCTTCTTGTAAGACTTCATCAGCATGGAAACCCATTATAGGAACCTCAGCAGTTCCAGCTAGAAAGTCTCCATCTTGAGTTTTATATAAATCATCTTCTCCTTGAGGTAAATAACCTGTCCCAAAGAAAGTTTTTCTATTTACTATAATTGGAGGAATAAAAGGAATAAATCCTTTTCCCGAGAAAAAATCCATTGCATAATTCCAAATAGCCATAGAAAGACGAACACCATCTCCAGTTAAAAAATACCCTCGGAACCCATGAACTTTTATACCTCTTTCAAAATCTACCATTTTAAGATTAGTCATTAGTTCAACATGATCTTTAGCATCAAAGTCAAATGTGGGTTTTACTCCCCATTCTTTTATTTCTTGATTATCTTCATCACTTTCCCCTTCAGGAACAGACATGTCTGGTATGTTAGGGACAGTAAGCATTAGCCCTTGCCATTCAATCATTACAGCTCTTAATTCATCTTCTTTAACGGAAAGATCTTCTTTCACCATTTTCATTTCACCTATCATTTGTCCTCGAATAGTCATATCCTTTTCTCCTGCTATAGAATTGTTCATTTTATTCTGTTCTCCTCGCAAAAACTCTACACGAGAAAGAAGCTCTAAGCGCTTCTCATCCACAGAAAGTAAAGTATCTATATCTACTTCTATGTGCTTTTTCTTAGCACCTTCTTTGATTACATCCTTATTCTCACGTATGAATTTAATATCTAACATAATATAGATAGTATATAAAAAAATGATATAATACACAAATAATTATATTTATATTTTATGGAAGATATCTATAAATTAAAACCTGAACAATTCCCAGAGGTTTTGAATGAAATACCTCAACCTCCTAAATCTTTATATATAAGAGGAAAGTTACCAGATAAAGATGTTATATATTTGGCTGTTGTTGGCTCTCGTAAATACACATCATATGGAAAAGAAGTATGTGAAAAATTAATACGTGGCTTAAAAGGATATCCAATTGTTATAGTTTCCGGTCTTGCAATAGGAATAGATACGATAGCTCACACCACAGCTTTAAACACAGGTCTTACTACAATTTCTTTCCCAGGGTCAGGATTAGATAATTCAGTACTTCATCCCCGCACAAATATTAAACTTGCCCAAGAAATAATAAATAAAGGAGGATGTCTGATTTCAGAAATGGACCCTTCATGGAAAGCAACACTTTATTCCTTTCCTCAAAGGAATAGACTTATGGCGGGCATATCAAAAGCAGTACTTATTATAGAAGCAGAAGAAAAATCAGGTACATTAATAACGGCTCGTATGGCTCTTGATTACAATCGTGATGTATTAGCAGTTCCAGGATCTGCACTTTCTTCAAATTCAAATGGAACAAACTGGCTGATTAAACAAGGTGCTACGCCAATCACAAGTAGTAATGATATTTTAGAAGCTTTAGGTTTTAAAATTGAAAAAGAAAATAAAACTGATAAAGAAAAATATGCAGATTGTGGTAAGAATGAAATGAAAATTATAAATCTTCTTCGTGAACCAATGGAAAGGAATGATCTTATCCGTGAATTAGATATGAACATAGGAGAAGCTAATGCTCTTCTATCTATAATGGAAATAAAAGACCTAATTAAAGAAGAATTAGGAGAAATAAGAAAAATATAAAATAATTATATTAACTTTTTTTTGTAACTTTATTTAAAAATGCAAAAACAGGAATTATTATCCAAATAATTTGTAATGTAAAAGATGGCTAAGCATGATGATAAAATACATTTACTCCAGTAAAAAGAGCCCCAAAAATATTTAATAATTGAGCCTTGCCACCTGAAGCATTAATTTTATTATTTGAAACTAAATAAAATGCTAATACTATTAAAAATGTCCCTACCCAACCTACTGTTTCTAAAAATATTTCCATTTGCTAATTGTATATTAAATAAACAACATATCAAAATATTTGCAAAATAGATTATTAGATGATACTAATATAAACAATATGAAATTATTAATTGTTGAGTCACCTTCAAAAGCAAAAACTATCGAGAAATATCTTGATGGAGCTTTTACAGTACGTGCTTCAGTAGGACATATAAGAGATTTACCAAAATCAAACAAAGATGCAATAGATATACCAGGTGGATTTATTCCTCGTTATGAAATTTCAAAAGGAAAAGAAAAAGTTGTTAGTGAATTAAAATCTCTTTCTGAAAAAGCTACAGAGATAATGTTAGCAACAGACCCGGACCGTGAAGGAGAAGCTATATCTTGGCATTTAAAAGAACTACTAGATCAAGACAAAAAAATAAAAGCTACTATTAAACGTGTAACATTTAATGAAATTACAAAAGAAGCGGTTGAAACTGCTTTAAAGAAACCCCGAGATATAGACCTAGATCTAGTGAAAGCTCAAGAAGCACGTAGAGTACTAGATAGACTAGTAGGATATGATTTATCAGGAATCATTTGGAAGAAAGTACGCTACGGACTTTCAGCTGGAAGAGTTCAATCTCCTGCATTACGTATAATAATGGAAAGAGAAAGAGAAATCCGTGCTTTTATTCCAGAACAATATTGGATACTATCTGGAATCTTTCAGACAAACAAAAAAGATAAAATCACTTTATCTTGCATAGAAGAACCAAGAGACAAAAAAATAGTAGATAAAATTATGGAACTTGGAAATAAAGAAAAATGGTTTGTAAAAGATCTTAAAACAAGTGAGCAAAAGAGGCAGCCCCGAGCTCCTTTTACGACTTCTACCCTGCAACAAACTGCAAGTACTAGACTTGGGTTCTCTCCTTCTCGCACCATGCAAGTAGCCCAAAAACTTTATGAAGCTGGTCATATAACATATATGCGAACTGATAGCACAAATCTAAGTATAGTAGCTCAAAACCAAATTATTACTCTTGTGGAAAAGAAATACGGTAAAGAATATGCTAAAAAACATATATACAAAACAAAATCTAAAAATGCACAAGAAGCCCATGAAGCAATTCGTCCTACTCATGTAGAGCAATTAAGTGCAGGAGTAAATGAAGAACAAAAAAGACTCTATCAATTAATTTGGGAAAGAGTAGTATCCTCTCAAATGTCTGATGCAAAATTATTAAAAACTAAAATAAGTGCCAATATAAAAAGTAATGAAATTCCAGATTTTACTGCAAATGGATCAAGAGTTCTATTCCCTGGATGGCTATTATGTGAAAAGGGAGCAAGAGGAGAAGATGTAGAATTACCAGAAGTAACTATTGGTGATGAACTAAAATTACTTGAATTAAATAATATACAGAAAGCAACAGAACCACCTAACCGCTATACTGAAGCAGGTCTTGTAAAAGAGCTTGAAGCTAGAGATATAGGTAGACCTTCTACTTATGCTTCAATAATGAAAACTATTGAAGATAGAGGATATGTCAAAAAAGAAGGCAAAACATTATTTCCTACTGACACAGGTGATGTTGTATCATCTTTCTTGGAAAATAATTTTGCCGAATATATAAGTGATACATTTACAGCTACAATGGAAGATGAGCTTGATGATATAGCAAATGGTAAAAGAGAGTACGTAAAAACTTTAAAAGATTTTTACATACCATTTCAGAAAGATGTAAAAGAAAAAGATAAACTAGCCAAAGCTACAAATATGGGAGAGGCTCCAAGTGACATGCTCTGTCCATTATGCGGAAGTAATATGATAGTTAAATTATCTCGTGGAGGTAAATTCTACTCTTGTAGTAAATATCCTGAATGTACAGGAGCAAGAACTATAGAGGGTAATGTTCTTGAAGGACCTAAAGAGACCGGAGAAATGTGCCCCCTATGTGGAGATAAAAAAGGCAAAAATGGTGGAGGTAAACTTGTAACAAGAGAAGGAAAATTCGGAAGTTTCATATCGTGCTCTAGATATCCAAAATGTAAATTTATTAAACAAGACGAAGAAGAGTTAAAAAAGAAGATGACGGATATCACATGTCCTGTCTGTCAAAAAGGTAAAATGATGGAAAGAAGAGGAAGATTTGGAATATTTTACTCTTGTAGTAATTACCCTGACTGTAAGAATGCTATTAAAGCAAAACCAACAGGCAATATTTGTGATTTATGCCAATCATTAATGATGGAAGGTACTAAAACAATCCCAGAACGTTGCTCTAATAGAATGTGTAGAAACCATAATCCTCATAAACTAGGAGAAAATATCAAAAATAATAAAAACTAGCTCTAGAGCTAGTTTTTATTATTTTTGATATAATAATCATATGGAACCAAATGTAGAAGAAATTTTTTCTTTAATTCAAAACTTAAAAGAAGAAGACAAGAAAGTCATAATAAAGGCTTATAATTTTGCACAGAAAGCTCATGAAGGTCAATTACGTAAAAGTGGAGAACCATACTTTTACCATGTATACGAAACAGCAAAAAATTTAGCTGATCTAGGAATGAAATCAAAAACAATATCCGCTGGACTTCTTCATGATGTAATCGAAGATACAAAAATAACAGAAGAAGAACTTGAAAAAGAATTTGGTTCTGAAGTAACTTCTTTAGTTAAAGGTGTCACTAAGCTAGGAACAGTCCGATATAAAGGTATTGAACGTAAGGTAGAAAATTTAAGAAAATTCTTTGTTTCTATGGCTGAGGATTTAAGAGTTCTTACTATAAAACTAGCTGACAGATTACATAATATAGAGACATTAAAATATGTACGACCAGATAAACAAAAAAGAATAGCTCTTGAAACTTTAGAAATATACGCACCACTTGCTGACAGACTTTCTATGGGTAGATTAAAAGGAAGATTAGAAGATGCAGCTTTTCAATATGCTTATCCAAAAGAATATGAAGAAGTAAAAAAATTACTTATAGAAAAAAAGGATGCTAAAGAAAAATATCTTATTGAAGTTCGAGATATTCTAAAAGAAAAAATAAAAGAAGCAAAAATCATAGATACAAAAGTAGATTACAGACAAAAGCACTTATACTCTCTCTGGAAAAAACTTCAAAAGTATAACATGGATATAGGTAAAATATACGATATTATAGCTATGCGTGTGATGGTAGATACAGTAGCTGACTGTTATCATGTACTAGGTATTATACATGGAGAATGGACACCAGTTCCTAATCGTATCAAGGACTATATAGCAATGCCTAAAGCAAATGGATATCAAAGTTTACATACTACTATTTTTACGGGTACAGGAGGTATAGTTGAAATACAAATTCGTACACATCAAATGCATGAAAATGCTGAGAATGGTATTGCAGCCCATTTTATATATAAAATAAAAGGTTCAGAAGATAAAAATAACAAAACAAAACAACTTGAATGGGTAAGTAAATTACATGAATTAAATAAAGAAGACGAAGAAGAAAAACCAGAAAAGTTTTTAGAGAAAATTAAATTAAACTTTTTTCATGATAGAATATTTATTTTCACACCTAAGGGAGATATTATAGATTTACCAGAAGATTCCAGCCCTATTGATTTCGCTTATGCCATACACACTGATATAGGAAACCACACTCAAGGAGTCAAAATTAATGGTAAAAATGTAGCATTAGGAACTAAATTAAAAACTCATGACATTGTTGAAATCCAAATAAATAAAAATGCAAACCCATCATCTAAATGGCTTGATTATGCAAAAACTAGCTTAGCAAAAAGAGAGATAAATGCTTACTTAAAAGAACATAGTCTTCTTTCTAAATTTTTATCTTTTGGAAAAAATTAAAATAGAGGTTAGAGGTCTATACTATACATCTAACCTCTATTTTTAAATAAATACTAAAGTGAGAAATTTTTAATATTGTATAAATCTACTTCTTCTTCTGCCTTCTTTATCTCTTCATTTGTACGATCATCCATAAGATGAGAATCATCTTCTTGTTTTATTAAATTTACATCAAGAGAATCTACAGACCCGACAAGTATTGATTCTTCTTCTTGAGATGGTATTTTAATTTCTTCTATTTTTTCTTCTGATTCTTTCTGTAAAATAAATTTTTCAAGCATAAGATTTGGATTCCCTCCTTCGATTTTAGATTTAATAATATCTAAAATTGTTCTTAAGTCATCATTAGTAAAGAAATCTATAGTTATATATCCTCCGTTTTCTTTTCTTTCTATATGGACTCTTGTTCCTAAGGTTTCCTGAAGCTTACCTTCTATTTCACTTATTTCTGGATCCTGAACATATTCTTTTTTACGTACTTTATCAAAGGCTATTTTACGAGCTATTTTCTCTGCATCACGAACTGTAAGCTTTTTCCACATTATTTCTTTAAATAATACAGACTGTTCCTCTGGTCTATCTGAAAGCATAAGTATAGGACGAGTATGACCTTCACTTATCTTACCTGCAGATAAAGCATCCAGAATCTCTTGAGGTAAAGCAAGTAGGCGTAATGTATTTGAAACATATTCACGACTCTTACCCATCTTTTGTCCTATTTGTGTATGTGTAAACTTAAATTCTTCTACCAGTCTAAAAAAGGCTCGAGCTCTCTCAACAGCATTTAAATCTTCACGTTGTAAGTTCTCTATAATAGAAAGCTCTAACTTTGCCATATTATCATCTCCTACTCGAATAATAGCTGGTACTTGTGTGAGTCCTGCTAATTTAGAAGCTCTTAACCTTCTTTCCCCTGCTATTAATTCATATTCAACTACAATACCTTCATCTTCTTTTACTATTTCTATACGAGAAACAGTAAGAGGTTGTAAAATACCATACTGACGAATTGAATCTGCTAAATCCCGTAAACGTGCTTCATCGAATTCACGACGAGGCTGAAAAGGGTTCGGCTTAACCTTTTCGATATCTATCCAAAAAATTGAATTACTATAAAGCTGTGACATAGGTATATTTTATCATAAATTCTTTATCTTGAAAAATTTAAATATTTGTGTATAATTAGTCCTGTTAGAATATGCGTCGGTGGTGGAGTGGTCTATCACAACAGACTGTAAATCTGTCGCCTTCGGGCTTCGTTGGTTCGAATCCAACCCGGCGCACAAATAAAAAATAAACTCGCCTTCAAGAGCGAGTTTGTTTTTTATTTAGACTTATTAAGCTATTTCCAATACTTACTCCTTAGAAAAGCTCGGTAAATTTTACCAGCAATACTTAACTTTTTAGGTTTTGTATCTTTCATTGAAATTTTTGAACCCTTGTTTGTATCAAAAGTATTAAAATCAAAAATTCCATCCCTAAAGCCAATTTCTCCTTTAAAATACAAATAAGCATATTTTAAATCTACAGTTTTAATAATCTTAAAATTTAGAAAAATAAAATTTAATGCTTTCTTTAAATTTTCATAAGCACCTGTCTCTTCCAAAGAAACAGATAGATAATCAAAATGATTATTTTCATCAAAATATCCTAAGCAAAATCTTTTAGAACTCTTTCGAAAAATAATTCCAGTAAATAGAACAATCCGATAAGTTTGATTGGCTTTAAACAATAATAATGGTTCACTAAAATCTATGAACACAAAATTTTCAGACCTAAATTTATATTCATTTGGCCTGTCAAAATACACTCTAGTTCTCCTCATTTATTTATATATTAAGTTTAATCTTAAAATACTACTTATTATATTTTTGTCAATAAAAAACCTAAGAATATAATTCTTAGGTTTTTTATTATTTTACATTTGTTTTACTTTCTATCTTCAAATTTGAAGATACTTTTTTCTTTTTAATTTCTATTGAAAGCTCTTTATCTTTAAGTGTTACATTCATTATATCTCCCTTTTTTACTCCTTTACCTAAGATAAAATTTGCAATTGGATTTAATATTTTATTTTGAATAAGTCTACCTAATGGTCTTGCTCCATAATGAGGATTATAGCCTTCTTTAGCTAGATAGGTTAAAGCATCATTTGAAATTTCAAAACCTATTTCCTTGGCTATTAGTCTTTCTAAAACAACTTTAATTTTCAAATCAACTATATGACTAATAGCTTCCAAGGATAAGATATCAAAGACAATGATATCATCTAATCTATTTAAAAATTCTGGCCTAAAGTAATCCTTTAAAGACTCTAAGACTTTATCTTTGGTCTGTGAATATTCATCTATTTTAGAATTATTTGTAAAACCTAGAGTCTCCATTTTTTCTATGAATTGAGAGCCTATATTTGAAGTAAGAATTATTATAGTGTTCTTAAAATTTACAACTCTTCCTTTGGCATCAGTAAGACGTCCTTCATCTAAAACTTGAAGTAATACATTAAAAACTTCAGGATGAGCTTTCTCTATCTCATCAAAAAGAATAACAGAGTAAGGCCTATGACGAACAGATTCAGTCAAATTACCAGATTCTTCATATCCTACATAACCAGGAGGTGAACCTATAAGCTTTGATACACTATGGCGTTCCATATATTCACTCATATCTACTCTTATAAGAGCTTTATCATCGTTAAACATGAACTGAGCTAAGGCCTTTGTTAATTCAGTCTTTCCTACTCCTGTAGGACCTAAGAATATGAATGAACCTATTGGTTTATTTGGATCTGAAATACCAGCTCTGTTCCTTCTGACAACATTTGCTATTTTATTTATTGCTTCATCTTGACCAATAACCCTACTGTGTAAGATTTGTTCCATTTTTGACAACTTTTCTCTTTCTTCTTCTAGCATTTTAGATAGAGGAATATTTGTCCACATAGAAACAACATTAGCTATATCTTCTGCTGTTATTTCTTCCTTCAAAATTCTACGAGATTTTTGTAATTTCTTTAATCTTAGAAGTTTTAAATCTAATTTTTTCTTTAAATCTGGAATTTCTCCATATCTAATCTCAGCTGCCCTAGAAAGATCTGCATGCATTTCTGCATTTTCACCTTCAACACGAAGAGCTTCTAGTTCTTTCTTAATTTTTCTTATTTCTGAAACAGTTTCTTTTTCATTTTTCCACTTAAGCTCTATCTCATGAGTTTTCTCTTTTAAATTACTAATTTCTCTTTCAATTTCCTTAACTCTATTTTGTGTTTTTTTATTAACACTAGAATTAATAGTATCCAAAGAAATTTCTTTAGACAAAGCTTCTTTTTCAATTTCAAAACGCATAATCTTACGATGAGCATCTTCTAAGACTGGAGGCTTATTCTCTAGAGCAATTCTTAAAGCAGAAGAAGCTTCATCTATAAGATCTACTGCTTTATCTGGAAGATATCTATTAGTAATATAACGAGTAGATAAATTAACTGCTGAAATTATTGCATCATCTGTAATACGAACTCCATGAAAAAGTTCATACTTTTCTTTAAGCCCTCGAAGTATAGCTATCGTATCATCAACACTTGGTTCATCTATAAATATAGGCTGGAAACGACGAGCTAAGGCTGGATCTTTTTCTATATGTTTTTGATATTCTTTAAGAGTAGTTGCACCTATAGCACGAAGTTCTCCACGAGCAAGAGCAGGCTTTAACATATTTGAAGCATCTAGAGATCCTTCGGAACTTCCAGCCCCTACTATTGTATGAATCTCATCAATGAATAAAATTATCTTATCATCTGATTTTTCTATTTCTTTCAGAATACCACGAAGTCTTTCCTCAAACTCTCCTCTATACTTTGTCCCAGCTAAAAGTAAACCTAAATCTAGAGAAACAACTTCTTTATCTTTTAAACTTTCAGGTACATCATTCTTTGCTATTCTTTGAGCCAAAGCTTCAGCCACTGCTGTTTTGCCTGTACCAGCTTCTCCTATAAGAATAGGATTATTCTTGGTACGACGAGACAGTATCTGCATCATTCTCATAATCTCTTTATCGCGACCAATAACAGGATCTAATTTATCTTGACGTGCAAGTAAAGTAAGATTCCTTGTAAATTTATTTATAAGTTTTGGTTTTTTACTACTACCGATATCTATACCTGAGCCCTTCTCTCTTCTTAATGCTTCTAGAACTTCTAACACCTTATCTTTAGATATTTTAAACTTACCCATAAGTTCTCTTGCTTCTCCTGGTATTTCAAGAAGTGAAAGAAATAAATGTTCCGTTGAAACAAATTCATCTTTTAAATCTTGAGCTATTTTACTTGAATTCTCAATTGACTGAGCTAAATCTGGAGTTAAATATATCTGATAAGATGGAGAAATAGTATTTTTATTTTCTGGAGATTCTATCATTTCACTTAAATTATCAACAAGTAATGTAGTATCAACTTCCATTCGATCTAAAATAGAAACAACAATAGAATCTTCTTGTATAAGAAGAGATGTTAATAAATGTAAAGTATTCACATGATTTTGACCACGCTCAATAGCCAGTTCATGAGACTTTCTAATAACTTCTTTTGCTTTGGTTGTAAAATTATTGAATGGGGGCATAAATATAAATAATTAATAATTACTAATTAATAACTGGAAACAAACTAAGAAATTCTAGATAGTAGAATCAGTAGCAGTTTGAAATTGATCGATAGTTTTAACAGCTGATTTTTTATCTGAAATTTTTAAAATAGCAAATCCATTACTAAACTTTTTCAGAACTGTCGCTTCAAAATCAATCTTATTCAAAACTACAATATACTTTTGACTTTCAGTTAAAACAGAAGAATCTACTAATATCAGACCAACATCTGAAATAATTACTCCCTGACCTAATTCTTTTCTACTTCCTGTAGCAGTTAAGTTACTTGTAGTAGTTGTTCCTTCGGTATTATTTAAAATAGGAGTATTAACTGAAGATGAAGTGTTATCACTATTTATATATATGGGTACAAGTACATCATTGGAACTAAACACTAAGCTAGAATCTTGTGTTTTAACAACAGTACTATCTTTGACAGTAGGAGCTTCCACTGTGGAAACTTTTTCTATAGTTCTCTGTATAACATTATTTATAGTCTGAGGAACACTCTTTGGCATCTGATTCATAAGAGATACAGTAACTATACCCGTCGCTATAGAAACCACGAAAGTGATAAGTAATGTAAGTAATATAAGCTGTTTTTTGTCTAATTCTTTAATATCCATGACTTTATTGTATCATATATATTTACTATTTCCACTTACTATATTTATTTAAAATTACACTTAAAGTTGAAGTTAATTTATCGATATCATTCTTTTTTGTCTGGCGCCCAAGAGTTATACGAAGGGATCCTTCTTCGCTATTCAATTCTTCTTCTTTTGCTTTCCTTAGGGCACTTATAACATAGGAATCATCTTCATCACCACTCTTACAGGCACTACGAGAAGACACTTCTATATCCTTTGCATCAAGCTCTATTACAAGAAGCTCACTTGAAATTCCATTAATAGAAATATTTATATTATTTGGAAGTCTACGTAAAATATCACCATTTAAAATTATAGGAAATTTTTTGTTATTTATAGAAAGAAGTTTACTAATAGTGTAATCACGAAGTTTTGTTAACCTTTCTACTTCTTTTGTTTTCATTTTATTTGTAATTTCTAAAGACAAGGCAAGCCCAGCAATAGCAGCAGTATTTTCAGTTCCTGATCTTAGTCCAAATTCTTGCATGCCACCACTATATATAGGAGAAAGTTCTACCTTTCTTTTCTTATATAATATTCCCAAACCCTTTGGTCCATATATTTTTGACCCATTAAAAGAAAGCATATCCACTCCTAATTTTTCTATGTTATATGTATCTAAATAATTCATAGCTTGAGTAGCATCGGTATGGAAAAGAGGAAAAATTGAAGAAGATACGGGCACAACTAGAGGTACAACCTCTGGGACCACATGAGGTTGGACCTCTAGTTGTGCCTCTGGTTTGACCTCTTCAGATGTTGTACGTCTACGGGAAACGTCCAACATCTGATTCCTATAATGTTTAATTTCTTTTGCTATTTCCTTTATAGGCTGTACTGTTCCTATTTCATTATTTGCATACATTATAGAGACAAGAATAGTATTTTCCTTAATAGCCTCTTTAATATCTTTTGGATTAACTATCCCATTCTCATTTACTTTAACATAAGTCACGCTAGCCATCCCTCTCTCTTCTAAAAATTTACAATTCATCAAAACAGCAGGATGTTCTATCTCAGAAGTTATTATATGAGGAATTTTATACTCTCTCTTTTCATTTTTCATTTTTAATTCATAATAATTAACTACTCCCAATATAGCTATGGCATTACTTTCCGTACTGCTTCCTGTAAAAATTATTTCATCATTATGAGCGTTTATCTCTTTCGCAATCAAATTCCTAGATTCTTCTATAATTCTTCTAGACTCTATTCCTCCATTATGAAGAGATGTGGCATTAGCATAAAAAACTTCATTTACATGATTCATGAGTTTAACAACCCTCTTGTCTACAGGAGAAGAGCTTGCATAATCAAGATATATTTTATTCTTACCAATCATACAAATACTATAACATAGTTGTAAAAAAAGCCTTACTAGTATATACTCTGGGAATATTATGAGTATATCTATTTTAGTTTACATACTTTCAGGGGTTATCGTAGTCCTTCTTGTATGGATAGGGCTTACTGAGTATAGATTTAGGAAATTCTTTGCAGGAACAAATGCACGTAATTTAGAAAATGTTATGTTAGAGCTTGGAGAACAAATGAAAGTTATTAAAGAAACCCAAGCAAACATAAACAAACATTTAGTTACTGTAGATAAACGTCTTGATAAATCAATAAGGAGTGTAGAGACTATTCGATTCAACCCTTTCTTAGACGCTGGAAGTAACCAAAGTTTTGCTATATCATTCCTAAATGATGAAGGAAATGGAGTAGTAATGTCTAGTTTGTATGCAAGAGACAGAATGAGTATATTCGCAAAGCCTATAATAAATAGAAAATCTGAATTTGAACTATCAACAGAAGAAAAAGATGTTTTAGAAAAATCAAAATAAAATGACTAACGAACCATTACAAAAAAATATAGAAAAAAAACTAAGACCACCAGTCGTAGTTGTAATGGGGCATGTTGACCATGGTAAATCTACATTATTAGACTTTATCCGTAAGTCAAATGTGGTTGAAGGTGAAGCCGGAGGTATTACACAAAGTATCAGTGCTTATGAAGTAAGTCATAAAAGTGAAACAGGAGAAAATAGACTAATCACATTTCTTGATACGCCAGGTCATGAAGCTTTTTCTAAGATGAGAGCAAGAGGAGCCGAAGCAGCTGACATAGCTATTCTTGTTGTTTCTGCAGAAGACTCAGTTAAAGCACAAACTTTAGAAGCTTACAATACTATAATAGAAAGTAAAATTCCATATATTGTAGCTATAAATAAAATAGACAGACCAAATGCGAACACAGAAAAGACAAAAATGGATCTTGTAGAAAAAGGAATATATCTAGAAGGATTAGGTGGTGATATACCTTTCGTTCTAATATCAGCTAAAGTAGGAACTGGAGTATCAGAACTTCTAGATATGATTATTCTTGTTTCAGATATGCAATCTTTTACAGGAGATAATACAAAAAATGCTTCAGGAATAATAATAGAAGCTAACCGTGAACCTAAAAGAGGTATTTCTGCTACTTGTATAATCAAAAATGGCACACTTAAATCTGGTATGATTGTTGTTGCTGGAACGGCCTTAGTTTCCACTAGAATGATGGAAAATTTTTTAGGTAAACCGATAAAAGAAGCTACCTTTTCATCCCCTATTCTTCTAACTGGTTTTGATTCAATGCCAGAAGTCGGAAGTGTTTTTGAATCTTTCTCAAATAAAAAAGAAGCAGAAAACTATATAGATATCATAAAAAATGAAGATTCATCAAATAAATCTCAAAAAGGAAATATTATTTTACCAGGGAAAGTTATACCTATAATCATTAAAACAGATGTTGTAGGATTGATAGAAGCTCTAGAAAAAGAAATAGGTAAATTAAACAATAATGATATTTATTATAAAATAATAAATTCTGGAGTAGGAGCTATTAATGAGTCTGATTTAAAAATGGCCAATGTTAATAAGGAAACTATAATAGTCGGTTTTAATACAAAATTAGATAATGGCGCCAGAGATTTGAATGAAACGCTTAAAGTCAATGTTGAAACTTTTGATATTATATACAAACTTACAGACTGGCTAAAAATTGTAATAGAAGAAAGAAAACCCAAAATAGAAACAGTTGAAGTCACAGGTTCTCTTAAGATATTAAAAACTTTCGGTTCAACCAAAGATAAACAAGTAGTAGGAGGACGTGTAATAAATGGCAGAATAGTAAATGGTGGCTCAGTTAGAATAATGAGAAGAGATTTTGAAATAGGACATGGAAAAATAGTAGAACTTCAACAAAATAAAATTAAAGCCAAAGAAGTTCTAGAAGAGAATGAATGCGGAGTTCAAGTAGAAACAAAAATAGATATAGCACCAGGAGATGTATTAGAAGCTTTTATAATAACTATTAAATAAATGTCTGAATTCAGATCTGAAAAAATAACAAATCACATAAAAGAACTTGCTGCCCTCTTTATAGAAAGAGAAGCAGGTCCTTCTTCTATGATAACTGTAACTCGAGTTTTACTTTCTCCTGATAATAAAAGAGCTAAGATAATGATTAGTGTTCTTCCTCAAGAAAAAGAAAAAGCAGCTTATGGATTTATAAGAAGGAATCTTGGTGATTTACGTAAATATGTCTCTAAAGGATTAAAAATAAATCCTATTCCATTTTTGGAAGTTGAAATCGATGAGGGAGAAAAAAATAGACAAAGAATTGACGAATTATTAATTCAAGGTTAGGATAAATCAGAGGTCCAACCTCTAGCTGGCTTCGGAGGTTGTACCTCTGATTAGTATTAATTAAAAAAATTTATTATCGGCCTGGTAGCCAAGTGGTAAGGCAGAGATCTGCAAAATCTCTATACAGCGGTTCAATTCCGCTCCAGGCCTCAAAAGAAAAGTAGCAATTTATATAAATTTTTGCTAGTATATCTTCATGCCCAGGTGGCGGAATTGGTATACGCGCTAGTCTTAGGAACTAGTGGAGCAATCCTTGGAGGTTCAAGTCCTCTCCTGGGCACAAAATAGAAAAATCCCTAACAATCGTTTGGGATTTTTCTATTTTGTGCCCAGGGCAAAGCATGTTATGCTTTACTTTATATGTCTCACGAAAAAACAGCTCTAAAAACAACATATTTTAGTATAATAAGTAACGCATTACTCGCGATTATTAAATGGATTGCTGGATATTTTGGTAATTCTTATGCTTTAATAGCCGATGCAATTGAATCTACTACAGATATCTTTTCTTCTACATTGGTACTTTTAGGAATCAAATATTCAAGTAAACCTGCTGATAAAAACCATCCTTATGGTCATGGCAGAATCGAACCTTTAGTAACATTTGTAGTTGTAGGATTTTTAATTATTTCGTCTATGATTATTGCTCATCAAGCTATAATTAATATACAAACTCCTCATGAACTACCTAAATCATACACTCTTATTATATTAGCCGGAATAATAATCTGGAAAGAAACTTCATATAGACTCGTCGTAAAAAAAAGTAAAGAGACAAAAAGTTCATCTTTAAAAGCTGATGCATGGCACCATAGGAGTGATGCTATAACATCTGTAGCTGCCTTTATAGGGATATCAATCGCTTTAATAATGGGAAAGGGTTTTGAATCTGCAGACGATTGGGCTGCTCTATTTGCATCTGCTTTTATTTTATACAATTGCTATCTTATATTTAGACCTGCTTTAGGAGAGATTATGGATGAACATACTCACGATGAAGTCGAGGCTAATATAAGAAAAATTTCGAAAGAGATAGAAGGTGTTTTAGATACTGAAAAATGTTTTATTAGAAAAGCAGGGATGAAATACCATGTAGACTTACATATTACAGTTAATAAAAATATCTCAGTCAAAGAAGGCCATAACATATCTCATAAATTAAAAGACTTAATTCAGATAAAAATGCCTGAAATTTCAAATATTTTAATTCACGTAGAGCCTGATAATTAGATATTTTAGGTTGCAATATTCATTAAAATATAGTAGTATACGAATCATGACGATTATTACTAAGATGTTGCCTTATATACAAACTATATTATCTATTATCCTAATAGTAGCAATTTTACTACAGCAATCAGATGCTGGAGTAGGAGGAGTTTTAGGAGGAGGAGATAATGGAGGCCTTTACCACACACGTCGTGGTTTTGAAAAATTTCTCTTTATAACAACTATCATAGTTGCTATTCTTCTTGTTGCTTCTTCCCTTCTAGCAGTATTCGTTAAATAGTAATTTAATTACAATATTAACTAATAAAAAAATCAATCTCACTTTAAGTTGAGTGCACTTATGCATAAATTTCTTTCATTTGTAAAAGAGTTTCAAATTCCTAAAAAAAAAGAACTCTCTAAAGCCCTAGAATCATTCTCAAGAAAAGAATTCTATATCTTTTCTGTTATGATCGTAGCTTCTATTATTTCAGCTCTTGGTATTTTAAACATTCTAAATAAGAAATTTTTAGTTGATATACCAGCTTCAGGTGGAACTATAACCGAAGGGATCATCGGAATGCCTACACTAGTAAACCCCGTAACAGCCATCTCTAGTGCAGACAAAGATTTAGTATCGATTGTTTACAGTGGGCTTCTAAGAAGAATACCAGACGGATCTTTAATACTTGATCTAGCTGAGTCTTACACTGTATCAACTGATGGTACCACTTACAATTTTGTTCTTAAAAAGAATGCTATGTTCCATGATAATAAGAAAATAACAGCAGATGATATAGTTTTCACTATAAATAAAATAAAGGATCCTGATATTAAAAGTCCGATTAAATCTTTATGGGATGGAATAGATGTAGAGAAAATAGATGAATCAACAGTTTCATTTAAATTAAAACAGCCATATATATCATTTTTAGATAATATGACTATAGGAATTTTACCTGAACATATATGGAAAAATGTAAAAGATAATGAATTCAATATTTCTCCATTTAACATAAAGGCAGTAGGATCAGGCCCATATAAAATTAATTCTATTTCAAAAAATAGTGAAGGAATACCTACTTCTTATTCATTAAAAAAGTTTAGTAATTTTGTATTAGGAGACCCTAAAATTAAATATATAAATGTTATTTCATTTGCAAATGAGAAAGACTTAACAAAAGCAATAACATCTAAATCTATAGACCTTGCAGGAGGGTTAAATTCAAAAAATTCAAAAGAATTAATATCATCAAATCTAAACATTAATACAGCAGACACATCTAGAATATTTGGTATATTTTTTAATAAAACTAATAGTAAAATACTTAGTGACCAAAATATAGTAAATGCTATAAATAGAACAATCAACAAACAAGAATTTATAGACAAAGTTTTAAATGGTTATGGTAAAATTATAAATTCTCCAATTCCTGAAACTATTGTCAAACAAGATAACATTCAAAATAATATTAATATCGAGGAGGCAAATTCTATTCTTGATAAAGATGGATGGATAATGGGACCAGATGGCATAAGAGTAAAAGGAGGAACTGGAACTATTACTAAAACTAAAAAAGTAGGTAAAAAAACAATCAAACAAACCGTCAAAGTAAACAACGGACCAGTTACTAGATTAGAATTTTCTCTAACAACAGGAGATACTCCAGAATTAAGATTATCAGCTGAAATAATAAAAGATCAATTATCTAAAATCGGTATATCTGTAGACACAAAAAGAGTCTATGAGACTGGACAATTAAATCAAATTATAAAAAACAGAGATTATGAAGCTTTATTTTTTGGACAGATCATAAATCATGAATCAAGTCTTTATTCATTCTGGCATTCTTCACAAAAGAAAGATCCAGGTCTTAATATATCTATGTATAACAATACTAAGGTAGATAAAATACTTGAAGACTCACAAAAAATAATTAGTGAGCAAGTAAGAATGAATAATTACAAAAAATTTACTGATGAATTTAACAATGATTTACCTGCAATATTAATATATTCTCCTGAATATTTATATATTTCA
>CAIYVW010000016.1 GCA_903929735.1 uncultured bacterium | reverse complement strand
TCCTGTTGATATACCAGATTTTAAATTTAAGTCTCCACCAGATAAATCTGTTTCTCCTGAAAGTGCTCCACCTGAAGATAATGTTAGACCTTGTCCAGAAGTGGCAGGAGTTGTGTTTCTTTCCATCCAGATGGTTTGGGGGATTGTTCCAGCAAGAGAGATAGAGTTAGTAGGCGTATCAAGTTCCAAGACCTATTTTCCCAGAATGAACTATTAAGTCTCCCTTATCCAAATATATTTGCCCATCAGTTCTTATTCCACCTAAAGAATAAATAGCATATGGATGAAGAGATAACCAAGTAAAATCTAGAACAGAAAAAGATCCACCATCATGGGAAGTTTGACCAAAATCTCCAACTTGCAAATTATATAAATTATCTGCCATTGGAAAAGCTCCATTAGTTCCAATCATTACTGAGCCTTGAACTGACAATTTATTTTTAGGATCATTTGTCCCTATACCAACCTTACCCCCCTTAAAATAAATACCATCAGTCGAAGATGGACCAATCCAAGATTCAGAGAGGGTTGTTATTGGATTAATAGTAGTAAAAGAATTAGATGAACTTAACTTAGCATAACCAACAGCTGAATGATCTCCCCAGTTATATGCTGTATCCCAATTAGAAATATTTGTGGAAGTTATACCATTTGCTGGATTTGAAATTATACAACTAGGATCAAGTGGTCCACAAAGTGGATCTAGAGTTCCTGTTGGAACAAAAGCAAAAATATGGGCATAAGCCCCAAAAAGCAAAATAAAAAATGGTATAGATAATAATTTTGTCCAGTGTAATTTAAAAAAATGTGAACTAAAAATTTTCATTGTTACATATTTATCTAATATTTTTTACAGATAAATAATTTATATAAAGATATCCTAATTGTACTAAATACAAATACTAATAACAAGATAAACAGGAGAAAATTCTACCTTATTATCTTTAGAGAACTACTATTAAATTAAAGATACTCCAGTTATAAAATGAAAAATAATTGAGATGATAGGAGAAACTTTTATCCAGAGTGTAAGTATAAAAAATAAAAGGAAGAACATACCCCATTTTTCTAAAAAATTCTCAATATGTCTATATCTATAAGGAACAAAAGTAAATAAAACTTTTGAACCATCAAGAGGTGGAATAGGAATTAAATTGAAAACTGCCAACACTAAGTTTAGGAGGACTATCATAGAAGTAATCTGATAGAATGAATTATCTACACTACTTCCAAGTAAAGAGGGAGAGAATCTTATAAGAAGTCCAAAAAAAACAGCAATAATAAGATTCGCAATGATACCAGCGATAGCAACTAATAGCGTCCCCTTCTTTCTATCACGTAAATTTGCAGGATTATATGGGACTGGTTTTGCCCAACCAATTAAAAAATTAGCATGTGATAAAATAAGAAGTAATGGGAGAATTATAGAGCCAAAAAGATCTAGGTGTTTTAATGGATTTAGAGTAAGACGACCCTCTAGACGAGCAGTATTATCACCTAAAAGATAAGCCGTGTATCCATGAGCTACTTCATGAACTACTACAGACATAATAAGAACTATAATATAAAATATTCCATCTACTCCATTAATTGCTTGCATACTTGTGTTCTATATGATAGCATGGAAGTCACATATGGCAAAAGTCTGTGATATAACAAAAAAGGGCTCAATAATGGGTGGAGGATACTCGAACGTTGTTCGTGCTACTAAATTCAATCCTACTGGTATGGTCCGTAAATATCCAAACCTTCAAAAGAAGCGTATATATGTACCTGAACTTAAAAAGTACTTCCCTCTTACTATCTCTACTAAGGCTATCAAAACAATAAACAAACACGGAGCCTACGCAGTATTAAAGAAAGCTGGAATCATTAAATAAAACTCTCGAATCGCTCGAGAGTTTTATTTTTGCAATAGAACCTTTCCATTTGTCTTAAAAATAATAGTTCCCATATCTGCTGTATTTAGAAATGGTATATGAAGGTCTAAAAGTCTATCAAGCAACTCTTTATGGGGATGCTTATATCTATTATTTTTACCAGCTGATATTATTGCAACTTTTGGATTAATACTTTTAAGCCAAGGAACACTAGAAGAAGTACGTGAACCGTGATGACCTAGCTTTAATACATCTGAATGCAAAATACTATCAGGTTCATTCCACCCTATTAAATTCTCAGTATAAGTTGTCGCGTCTCCTGTTAACATAAAAGATTCATCACCATAGACCAACTTCCCTACTATAGAGCCATCATTACTATCTAGAACTGAAACATCTCTATCTGGAAAAAGAATATCAAAATAAATATTTCTTTCTTCATCTAGAATTATGTGCATTCCTCTTTTTGCAATTATTCTCTTTATTTTATTTTTTATAATTTTATCTTCTAAGCTCTTATAAACTTTTGAATCAGAAGTTGCTCCATTCTCTAAAATACTTGTAACTTTATAAGTATCTATTAAAGAAGGAAAACCACCTATATGATCCATATCTGGATGGGTAGCCACTATCATATCTATAGACCTATCAGCAAAAGGCATAACTTGCGACAAACTAGATAGAAGCTTGGCATCGGGCCCTCCATCTATCAGTATTTGTCTACCATTGGGAGCTTCAATATATATCGAATCTCCCTGACCAACATCTAAAAATGCCACTTTTAAGTATTCATTATTTTTATAATTAAAAACAAAAAACCAAATACTAAACGTCAAAATAACCAATAAAAACAATAGAATATATGGTAGATATTTTCTAATACGTTCCATGATATAATCTATATATTAACATTAAATAACAATAAAAACATGGAAACATTTACAACAAAAACATTTGATATACCTAAATTATCAGGTATCAGCGAGAAAGCAATAGGAGAACATTTAAAATTATATAAGGGTTATGTAACTAATTCTAATTTAGTTTTAAGTAAGATAAAAGAATATGAAAAAGATTTAACAGCTAATGCCTATGTCTTAAGTGAATTACATCGACGTTTCGCTTTTGAATTTGGAGGAGTGCGTAATCATGAATATTACTTTGCTTCTTTTGTAGGTGGAAATAAGCCTCTACCAGCTGATTCAAAATTAAAAATTGCCATAGAAAAAAGTGGATTAACTTTCGAAGCTTGGTTAGAAAATTTCAAAGCTTTAGCTCTTACTCGTGGAATAGGATGGGCTATGCTTTACTACGATAAAGGAACTGAACAACTTCTTACACAATGGGTAGATGAACAACACTTAGGACACCTAGTCAGTGCCTCCCCTATTTTAGCATTAGATATGTGGGAACATTCATATTTATTTGATTATATTCCAGCAGAAAAGAAAAATTATGTGGAAGCATTTTTTGCTAACTTAAATTGGGAAGTAATAGAAAATAATTACGAATTAAGAATTAAGAATTAAGAATTATAAACACAAAATACAGACAGAATTGACTGAGTCAATTCTGTCTGTATTTATTTATCTCTGTTCATGACTATCTTTAAATACCCACCAAAATAGAAAAGCGTAAATTAAGACTGTTAAGATTAAAGGAAATGAATGAATGGAAACACTAGCAAAAGGTAGAGAACCAAAAAAATGAATGACTGAAAGTATGTAGAGAAGTATAAGGTAAGATATATAACCAAAAAGGATTGATACTAATGGAGATATAAAACCAACAGTTCCAGTTATAAAAATAAGAAGCATTGTAATAGGGATAATTAATAATATTAAAAAATTTGAAGGTAAAGAAACTAAAGATAAAACTCCCGTTAAATACAAAAGTATAGGTAAGACCGAAATCGTCGCAGTAACAGTTGTGGCAACCATTTCTCTTATGCCATAACGAGTAGTTATAAATCTAAACCAGTTTATAACTTTAGGAGTTAAATAAAGAACTCCACCAGTTGCAATAAATGATAATTGAAAAGACATATCGACTAAAACTCTTGGATCAAAAGCAATCATTATAAGTCCAGCTGTTATAAGAGCTCGACCAGCTACATAACTTCGATTAGTCATTTTACCCAAAAGCATAATGGTTGCCATAATACCTGCACGAATAGCTGTAAAAGAGGCTCCTGTCATAATGATAAACAAAAGAATAACTATTATTCCAAATACAATAGAAATAGTTTGAGAAAAAATTAAACCGAAAGTCTTCATGACACCATCTGCAACAATAGAAACATTATATCCAGAAAGAGCTATCATATGAATAGTCCCCGTATTTATAAATTCTATATTTGTTTCCTCATCGAAACCTCCACGAACCCCTAGAATTAGACCATTAGCTAAGTCACTCTCAGGCATAGGAATGATTTTATTTATATTTTTGATAAAAGAATTACGAAGTTTAAAAAGTAAAGTTTTTATTTTATTTCCACCACCTGTTGAAATAATCTCTATATCTCCATTCTTAATTAAATAATAAATATCTTTATTCGCTAAATACCTTTTATAATTAAATTCTTTACCTGAATTTGTAATAAAATTTTCTGGTTCTTCTAAGATACCTTTTACTCTTAGTTTATCACCGTAAGAAACTTCTACATCTCTACCAACAAAAACTAATATATTCACATCTTGATTATCAATTTTTATATTCAAATGTTTATTCTTGAGGCGTATATCTGGGTCATCACTAACCTGACCTATAAGCTCTACTCTCTTCCCCTCTACACTAGAATAAGATGGGGCTTTAGGTATAAAAAATAAAAATCGCACAATGGCGATTGCTATCAAAATCAAAACTATTACAATTTCTTTTATAGACATATGAATCTAAAGCAAGAGTTAAAGAAAGTATTTTGAATAATGGTCTGGCACCGGCTCCCGTCCCCCTCGTCAGAGGACCTTATGAAAAAGAGTTTTCTTTGACTCCTGCTTTTTAATTTTTATTATCTTTTTTTGCTGCATAGCTTGTCGCTATTTCATCTGCTTTATCATTATAAATATGACCTGAATGTCCTTTTACTTTCTGCCAAACTATTTTACCTTTAAATTCCCTAACAAGTCCGATAAGTTCTTTCCATAAATCTTGATTAAGTACTGGATCTTTCTTTGAAGTTTTCCAACCATTCTTCTCCCAGCCAAAAATCCAATTGGTTATTCCACCTAAAACATAGGCTGAATCAGCATGGATAGTTACAGTATGTTCATAATGGTGTTTATTTATATATTTAAGTGCTTCTATGGCAGCTTGAAGTTCCATACGATTATTGGTCGTATCTTTATCATAGCCTCCTAATTCCTCTATTATTTTTCCTCCATCTACAACTACTGTTCCCCATCCTCCAGGGCCAGGATTTCCTAATGATGATCCATCTGTATATATTTCTATTTCTTTAGTCATTGTATTTTTAAGCTGATAGAAGAAAGTCCTATGAGCAATGGTCTGGCACCGGCTCCCGTCCCCCTCGTCCGAGGACCTTGCGAAGAGGAGCTTTCTTCTATCAGCTTTTTTTATTTTATCATAAAATATCAACTATTCTTAATCTTAATTCAGTTCGTCCAGCAAAAGTACTTTTTTCAAAAGTGGCCACCATGTTAATCCTCTCTCCTACAGAAAGAATATTATTAAAACTTTCTTTTGTTTTGAAAAATGCTATGGCTTTAATTTGCTTACCTTTACTATTTAAAAAACTTAATTCCAGATGATTTTTTTCTTTACCAAATTCTTTTATAGCAAAAACTGGTAATTCTTTAAAAAGAAATTTTGGCTTTGGATTCCCCACACCATAGGGAGCAAGCTTCTCTATAACATTATAATTAAGACTTGTTACATCATCTATACTTATAATAGCTTCTGCTCCCTCTTTAACAGCTTCTTCTTCTATTTCTTTACCTTCGCCATAAACTTTCAAGATTCTTTCTTCTAAAAAGTGAATTTCTTCATGTGATACTGCAAATCCTCCAGCACCTTTATGACCTCCAAAAGAAATCATACTATTTTCTGGAAGATCATTCATAATATCTATTATATTTATATTCCCCCATGAACGACATGAGCCTTTGATTTCATCATTTCCACCTGAACCCCAAACAAAAACTGGTCTTTTATATTCCTCAACAATCTTAGAAGCTATAATACCTAAAACTCCTATTCTCCATGAAGGGTTTCCTATTACTATTATTTTTTTATCCTCTCTTTTGCTTAAAGTTTTATTTACTTCTTTCATTATATGAGCAACCATATATTTACGATCATCATTTATTTTAGAAAGATTATCTGCTGATGCTTTTGCTAAAACTGGATCTGTTGCTGATAACATTTCAAATGCCATCATCGGATCTGACATTCTAGAGGCTGCATTTATACGAGGAGCTAAAGTAAAGGTTACATCTTCTTCGTTTAATTTTGAAATATCCACTCCAGCCTTACGAAATATTTCTATAAGACCAAGACGTCGTCCTTTTTGTAAAACTTTCAAACCATAGGTAGCTAATACTCTATTCTCATCTAGTAGAGGTACTTGATCAGCTAGTGTCGCAATACCTGCCATATCTAATAACCACTTTTCCCAACCATTACTTATATTCCAATATTCTCCATATTTTATTATTAAAGCTTGAATCAACTTAAAAGCAATTCCGGCACCGCAAAGCATTTTATCAGGATATAAACATCCCTCTTGTTTAGGATTAAGAATAGCATAAGCTCTGGGAAGGCCTTGTATGCTAGGTAAATGATGATCAGTGATAATTACATCAATTCCACCAGCTTGAGCTTCCACAACCTCTTCTATGGCAGTAATTCCTAAATCAAAAGTAATAAGTAAATTAACTTCTTGATCTATAAAATTTTTAATGGCATCCATATGTAAACCATAACCCTCATCGTGCCTATCGGGTATATAAATTATAAAATTCTTATATCCAATTTTCGTAAAAAAATCATACATAATAACCGAAGCTGGTATGCCATCACAATCATAGTCACTGTAAATCAGAATTTTCTCTTTTGCTTCTATTGCTTCAAAAATACGAACACAAACTTTCTCCATATCTTTCATCAAAAAGGAATCATAAAGACCCTTTTCATATGAAGGATTTAAAAATTTGTCTTTATCTTCTTCTTTAATACCCCTATTCTTCAAAAGAAGATCTAAGAGCTCAATTTCATTTGGCATACTAATATATACAAGATTCAAATAATTATTTGAGTGCTTTAATCCCTGGTAGAGTACCTTTGGCAAGAAAGTCGAGAGTTGCCCCGCCACCAGTTGAAACGAAACCTATTTTATCTCCTAGTTTTAATTTAGTGATTAAAGACACTGTATCTCCCCCACCAACAATAGTACTAGCCTTACTTTTAGAAATTATTTTCAAAACTTTTTCTGTTGCGCTTCCAAAACCAGCTTCATACTTACCAAGTGGTCCATTCCAGAGTATGAATTGTGCTTTATCTATTAAATTCTCTAAAAGAGAAACTGAATCTTTACCAATATCTAGAATACTTTCATCACTTCCTACTTCATCTGGCTTAATATTACGACTAGTGCTTCCTTTTACTGCTAAGATATCTACAGGTAAAATTAAATTTTTACTTTTAAAGAAAGATTTAATTTGAAGGTTACTTCCTCCTACTAATGATGTACCTACTTCGTACCCTTTAGCTTTGAAGAAATCATTGGCGATAGCTCCACCAATGAAAACATTGTCAGCATCACGTAAATATTTCTTTATTAAAGGTATTTTAGTTTCAAATTTTGCACCTCCTAATATAAAAAGGAATGGATGTTTGGGATTGAAAGCCTTAGACAGCTGACTAACTTCATCTAGAAGTTGTAATCCTGCATAACTAGGTAAATACTTAGTAATACCAACAATGGAAGCATGAACTCTATGAGAAACTGAAAAAGCATCATTTACATATATATCTCCAAAACGAGATAAGCCTCTGGCAAAAGATGGTGAGTTGGTTTTCTCTCCTAATTCTCTTCTTATATTCTCAAGTAAAACAACATCGCCATTTTTAAGATTATTTATTATCTTCTTAGTTTCATCAGAAAAAATAGAAGATTCTATAAAGCTTGAATTAGTTATAAACTTTTTCAATCTTAAGTGGACAGGCTTCAAACTCTTTTGACCATCTTCTCCTATATGAGCGACTAAGATTACTATAGCGCCTTTCTTTTGTAGAAATTCAATAGTAGGAACTGCAGCTTTTATGCGAAAATCATCAACTATCTTTTCATCTATCATAGGAACATTAAAATCCACTCTAACTATGACACGCTTCCCTTTCAAATTTTCTATATCTTTTATTGATTTCATTTTATTTTGAAGCTAAATTAATAATGGAACAGAACTTTTTGGGATTCAAACTGTCGCGACCAACGAGCAGCCCATCTGCATTACCTTCTTCTAAGAAAATTCTTGCATTTAATGGATTTACCGAGCCACCATAAATTATTTTTATTTCATTTGCAGTTTTAATATCATAAAGATCTGCTATTATCTTTTTTATATAAATTCTTGTTTCTATAAATTCCAAAGATGTAGCTTCTCTAGTTGCATTGGCACCTATTGCCCATATTGGTTCATAAGCTATAACAATATTCTTTACTTGTATTTTAGTTATATTACTTAGTCCTTCTATAATCTGTTGTTTAATAAAAGATAAATAAAAACCATTATTATCTCTTTCTTTTTCTCCAATACAAAAAATCGGAAACATTTTGGCCTTAAGAGTTGTAATGATTTTCTTATTTATTATTTCGTTACCCTCTCCTTGAGACCTTCTCTCTGAGTGACCTATTAAAATATACTCAACTCCAAAATTATTCAACATTGAAGTTGATACTTCTCCTGTATATGAACCATCTTTCTCATAGAAAACGTCTTGGCTTCCTAATTTAATAAATTTATTTTTAATTTTTGCTTTAAGGAAAAGAAATGGAAAAGGAGGACAAATAACTATATCGGTATTTTTTATATTTTTTATTGATTTTGATACATTAGTAAAAATAGTTTCCACCTCTTTTATAGATTGTGGATTCATTTTCCAATTGGCAATTATTAGCTTGTTTATATCTTTCATTCTCCTATTTTACCATAAAATCATCATTCTGCCTCTTTCCAGCTATTTATATTCCAAGTACCTCCAGGACCACTAGAAAAATTATTATTAGTGAGACCTGACTCATAAGTTATACTCGATCCACCTTCAACTAATAATTTATAGCCTGTAGCTTCTTTCAAAGATGCACCTCCTGAAACACTTATCGTACCATAGGGCGCATATGCTATTACTGCTCCAGACCCTCCTGATATGCTTATAGCTGACGTAGTAGAGTAACTCTTAGAAAGAAGCATCAAATAACTTCCTGTAGTCCCTGATCCGTCTGCATGCCCTCCTCCTGAAACTGTTATTGTACCATCTGCTAATATAATTCCATCATTTGATCCGTAACTAGTTGATAATTTAGTCAAACTACCTCCATTTAAGATAATATTACCTTTGACCCAAATCGATCCTGAAACTGTCAAAGTACCGCCTCCACTTACTGTTAGATTTCCATTTATTATTTTAGGTCCTATAGTTGCCCCAGCATAGCCCACGTTATAATCTCCAGAAATAGTTCCTCCCGATGAAGCATCTAACTGCCATTGATTAATATTTGCATCTGAAACTGGGTATGAAACATAAGCTGGATCTGATTGAGATAAACAAGATTTATTATTACCAGTTCCATCTTGGCAATATATATTACCTGTAGAATTTACATAATTAACTGTATGAGCTTGAGCTCCCCCTGAAACTGTACCTACTCTTAATTGATTATATTGACTTGTTCCTGAAATTGAACCTAATATACCTCCTAAATACAAATTAAAATAATAATCAATATTAATTGAATTAGTTGAGTCCCAAATACCCCCTAGTTGACCAATTTTACTTTCACCATTTGTATAACTATTTCCACTAGTCCCTCCTATTACATAATATTTAGAACTTGAGGAACTAGAATCTACTACTATCCAATAACTTTTTGAAGTATCTAAAATAGGATTTGAAGTAAATGATACTTCTACCCATCCGTAAGAAGTAGTAACCGCAGAAGCAGAAAGAGTCCCACTCGCAATAATATTAGACCCGACACTACCATTTGAATCATCCATAATTTTTATAGTTGCATTACTAGGACTTCCTACTTTTTTAATATAAAGCTGTATTTTATTTAAAGGACTTAAAACAGATGTTCTGAAACTTTGAGCTATATCTTGAGTAGTAGAAGTATTACCAAAAATTATGTTATTTATAGGAACACCCATTCCATTTGTCTGATTTGCAGATATTGATGGACTATTAGCAGATATAGCAGTACCAGTAATATAAGAAGAACTATCACTCACAATAGGTCCATCTGCATATACATTACCATTAATCACGCCAGAACCATTAAGAGTTACGCCTCCTTGCCCAACTAAAACTCCATAATTAAAAGAAACTCCAGTAGCTGTATTTAAAACAACATCAATTTTTCTTTGATGAGAATTTGTATTTCCTAAAGTGTCTATTTCTTTTTGTCCTCCACCTATATCTGTAATACTAGTAATAGAACTGGAACTACCCAAAACCAAAGTTTCCGTCCCGCTTACTTGTTTATTATTTTTTAATCTATATAAGACATCTTCCACTCCTGATTCTGCTAAAAAATAAGTCTGCTTTGATAAAAAACTATCATTTGTAATTTTAAATTCACGAACAGCTGGAGAAACTATACCCATAAGAATAGTTAAACTAATAAAAACAAAAAAGAAAACAAGTACCATCATAGCAGCTCCTCCGTTTAATTTAATTTTATTTTTAATTTTCATTATTAATTTTTAATCTTCTAATACCCTCCTCTTAAAATAACTGCGTCGTAAAAATTCTCAATTTTAACATTCTGATTATGATTTTCTTGCAATGTCATTTTTATTTTCACCCCTGTACTATTTACTGTTGTTATATAATCAAAAGAAATTAAATTTAAAATCGTATTATTATCTAATAAGTTTCCAATCAGATTTCCATTTCTATAAAAGTTTAATAAGTTGCCTTCCTTCACTATTTTAATAATCATATTATTACCAGAACTATCAGTGCTATTTAATTGTAAAAGACTATTGGAACTATTAATCATATCAACATTCTTGGCTTGACGTATCTCACGAGAAATTTTTTCCATTGAAACAGAGCCTCCATCTGATAGATCGTGATTCATACGAACAGAAGAGAAAGAAGAGATTATAACCATAAATGAATTAATTACCACTATAGACATAATAGTAAATATAGCTAAGTAAATTATGATTTCTATGATACTAAAACCTCGACGAAAAATATCTATAATTTTAAATATCGATAAATCTTTAGAAAAATTATTTATTTTTATTTTTGTGAGGTTCATATTTTAATTAAAGATATCAGCTATATAAAAAGATAAACTTTTTGAACTTGCACCTTCTGAATTTGGCCATGAGACTGATACAGTTACCTTCTTTGTATGAGGATCAATAGTACCTCCTCCATTAGTTATGTCATCATTTGAATCCCTATAAACAGAAGAAAATGCTACAGTGCGATTAAAAATATTATCAATTGGATAACTTGGAATATAACCAACTAATGAATTACCATTATTATCTAAGACCCAGACTTTATTTGTTGTATCGAAATATAAATGATATTGTGTATCTAAATTTAAATTAGATATTGTATTCCAATCATTATCTCGAATAGACTTAACAGCTTCTGCACCTTCTTCTAATAAAAGATTTGATTGTGTTTTCCTAAGAGTTTGATTCGATAAATAGATTCCCTTATTTGCCCCTTCCATTAAAGAAAAAAGTGAAATAGATATAATAGAGCAAGCAATAAGAACCTCGATGATAGTAAAGCCTGATTTATTTTTATTTAATTTAATCATTTAATTTAATTAATAATTCCTGTTTTATTAATAATAATTAATTTAGTCCTACTTGTATTAGAATTAAGTTGTAAGGTTATTGTCCCTCCTGTAGTCTCCCCTGTTAAACGTTCAAAAGTAACATTATTACCACCTCCTAAATTTAGTCCCCCAGAAACAGGTATACTAACAGCTCCATCAAAAGGAATCTGTTCATTTGTAGAATCAGTAGAGGAATAATTAGACCCAGTGAAAAGTATCATTTTATCTGAATCAAAATGAACACTATAATTTGTTGAGTTAATAGAAGAAAGAGTATCTTGTCTAGCTTTATTTAATAAAGAAATAATATCATTAGCTGTACTATTTAAAACTTGCTGATTCCTAAAAGAAGAAAGATTAATAAAAACAATAGCAGAAATAACTGAAATTATAGCCACAGTAATGATTATCTCTATAAATGTCATACCAGCTTTTTTGTTTATATTCATAAATTATTTAATAGTATCCATAACAGAATACATCGGCTTAAGCATAGCAATAGCAAAAAATCCTACAGCTATTCCTATAAAAATCATTAAAACTGGTTCTATAATAGTTGATAAATTTTGTGTTTTATTATCAACTTCTGTTTCATAAAAATTTGCAATATCTAAAAGCATTGAAGATATTTTACCTGTTTCTTCTCCAACTTCTATCATTTCTCCTACCATAATAGGATACAAATGTGTATTTTCTTTAAAAGAAGCAGAAAGAGCCACACCTTTCTCTATAGAATCAATAGAACTGTGAATTAATTCTTTATAATGAACATTCTGTAGAACTTCTTCTGTAATTATTAATGCTTTAGAAATATCAACTCCTGAAGACAAGAGAGAAGAGAGAGTTCTAGCGGTACGAGCAGTATTCATTTCCATTATAAGAGCTCCTAAAACTGGAATTTTTAAAATAAATGAATCAAAATATCTTTGAGTAATTTTAAATCTAGCTATAAAAAAACCGATACTAATAATAAATGCTATTATTAAACCAAATATTAAGAAATGTTGACTTAACATATCAGAAATAAATATAATCACTTTGGTCGGAGTAGGCAATTCTGTCCCTATATCCTTAAATGTTTTAGTCAAAGTAGGAACAACAAAGATCATCATTAAAACTCCAATAATAAAAATTGCAGAAACTATAATACTTGGATAAATTAAAGCTCCTTTAATTTTCCTATTTAAATCAGCTGTTTTTTTAAGAGTAATACCTATTTCTGATAGAGTTTTAGGTAAATTACCTGATTCTTCTCCTGAATGAACCATTGAAACAAAAACACCAGAAAATACTTTTGGATATTTATCCATCCCAACAGATAAGGTTCCTCCCCTAGTCACACCATCTATTAGACTTGTTAAAATTTCATTAAAATATTTATTCTTTGTTTGTTTTTGTAAAACAGTTAAAGCCCTAGTTAGTGATAGTCCAGCAGAAAGCATTCCACTCAAATTATTTGTAAACATTATTTTTTCAGAAAGAGATACTTTCTTAAAAAAATCAACATCAAATGATAAAATATTTGACTTTTTATTTGAAATTTCTTTTATAGATAAAGGAGTACTGCCTCTTTCTCTTATTTCTTTCGCTAGAGAAAAAGTATCAGATGATTCTGCTATACCCTCCACAACTTTACCCTCTTTATTCTGTTCTTTATATTTAAATTTCATTTAATTTTATTCTGAAACGACACGAAGAACTTCTTCTGTAGAAGTTACACCAGATGCTACTAAGAAAATACCATCTTCTAACATAGTCATCATTCCTTCTGTTTTCGCTACTTTTTCTATATCATCAGTTGCAGCATTTTTTAAAATCATTTCTTTGATAGTACTACTAACCTCTAGGACTTCATGAATACCTACTCTCCCCTTATATCCATCGGGGGAATCTTTATTTGGTTTAGGTCTATAGAATGGAATTTCCTTCCATGTAGCATTTTCTTTAACAATTTTTTCTTTCTTTAAACTATCAAGAACTATATCTAAATTTACTACTTTCTTTAGAGAAAGTAGTTCTCCTTCACTTAAAAAATATTGTTCTTTCTCTTCAGAAAGTTTTCTAACTAAACGCTGAGCTATTACTGTTTTAACTGTAGAGACAATAAGGAAAGGTTCAACACCCATGTCTATCATACGAGGAATTGCTCCTGCTGCTGAATTTGTATGAATTGTAGAAAGAACTAAATGTCCAGTTAAAGAAGCATTAACAGCAAGCGAAGCTGTTTCTCCATCACGAATTTCTCCTACCATTATTATATCTGGATCCTGACGAAGTAAAGTTCTTAGTCCATTTGCAAAAGTTAATCCGATTTCTGATTTGGTCTGAGTCTGATTAATTCTAGCCATTTGATACTCTATCGGATCTTCAACTGTAGAAATATTTACATCTGGTGTATTTAATATATCAAGCATTGTATATAAAGTTGTAGTTTTTCCTGAGCCTGTTGGACCAGCTGTTAGGAGCATTCCGTTACGCTTTTTCATCCCTCTATGTATTCTCTCTAGTGCTTCACCATGAAAACCTAGTCCTTCCAGAGAAAAACCTTTAGCATTTTCTCTTAATACTCTTATAACCGTTTTTTCACCAAAATAAGTTGGTAAAGTAGAAACACGGAAAGAAACTCTTCCAGAATCATTTATAATTTTAAATCTTCCATCTTGAGGTAATCTTTTTTCATCTAATTTAAGATTAGAAAGAACTTTTATACGAGCAACAATACCAGAAGATGTATCTCTAGGAAGAACCATAGCATCGTGTAAGATACCATCTATACGGTAACGGACAACAAGTGAATCCTCACAAGGCTCGATATGTATATCAGAAGCTCCCTGTGAAATAGCATGAGAGATGAGAGTATCAACTATTTTTACTATAGGTAGATCTTCGGCAAGCTCTTTCTCTGTTTTTTCTCCCCCGTTATTCTTCTCTCCTGAATCATCATTATCACTTAAAGCATTTATAGTACCACTTTCTTTTTTAATTATATCTTCAAAATCTGCCTGTAAACTCTTCTTATATAACATTAGTGCTTCTTTAATAGAGTCAGAAGATGTCATACGAGGAAGAATACGAAGACCTACTTTCTTTTTTATAAAATCAATAACAGGTAGATTATCTACATCTAGCATTGCAACCTCGAGTCCAATTGAGGATTTCTTGTAAGCGATTATATTATTATTACGAGCAATAGGCTCAGGAATTAAAGTTAGAACTTCTATTGGTATACGTTCTCCTTTTAAGCTAACAAAAGGAATACCTAATGATAAAGCTTGCATACTATTCCAATCTTTTTCTGTAAGTTTTCCTTCACTCATTAAAACAGAACCTAAAGTTTGATTAGTCTCTTTAGCTTTTTTTAAAGCCATAGCTACATCTGTTTTATTTACTAGACCTGAAGTATTTAAAAGTTTAACTATTACACTTTCATCTATATACATAATTTTATTATACCAAATAATAAAGAAAAAGAATAAAAAAAACACGCACTTTAGTACATGTTTTTTATTTAAAAATAAATTATTTCATTCTTGATATAAACTTATAATTCATCAAAATAGTAATTATAAATAAAGACAATGTTAAAGCCATAACTGGCATGGTAATATAACCAAATTCATATATATATCTTATAGCACAAGACACTTGATTTGTATTAGCAGGCGTAAGAGCTGCACAGCCTAGACTTGAGCTTCCACCATTTTCAATATATATATGATAAATAGATACAATAGAACCAATAGTAGCAAAAACTATAGAGAAATCAACAATGGAGCGATCTTTCTTATATAATTCCATACCAAAAAGAATTAATTGTGGATAAAGGAATATTCTTTGAATCCAACAAAGTTCACAAGGAGGAAAGCCTACAATCTGGGAATAAAATAGAGATAAAGCAAAAGCTCCTAGTGCTGCTAGAAAACCAAGGATGAAAGTATAATCTTTAACTATAATTAAAAATTGATTATTCCTTTTTCTGAAAAAAATTAAATTTACTAATGTAACTAAGATAAAAATCTGTAGAAAAATTGTTCCTAAAGATAATATTTTATTTACTGTATCTAGATATGCTGGCATATTATTTAGGAAGAACGCATTGTGTCTTATCTGCTAAATATTGTAAAGTTTGCTCACCTGTTATAGTCGTTCCATCTTTAAAAACCCAAGTAGGATAACTTTCAATCTTCTTGTCTTTACAAATTTGAGTTTGAGTATTATCTGGATTTGAGCATTCTATGTAAGGAAGAGACTGTTTTGCTGTACCAAAAAGAGCTTTTTGAGCCTGACAATGAGGACACCAAAATGCTCCATAAAACTCTGCGCCTGAATCTTTCAAACATTGAGCAAATCCTGTGAGATTAGATGGACCCTTATCAGCCTTATTAATATACATACCCAAACCACCTATAAGTAAAACCAAAATAACTATAAATAAAATAAAAAGTTTTGTTTTCATATGTATATTATATCAGAAACCTAAGTGAACTAGAAGCCAGACAAAAGGAGACTTCAAGACACTCCATATATGACTAATATTTGAAGTATTTACACTTTGTGCTCTATCTTTTGATAATAAAATAGGTTCTTCTATTAATTTTACTTTTGAAGGATTAATTATTTTAGTATCAATAAATTTATTTTTCTTACTTTTAACTAACACTTTCTTATTCTTAATAATTTGATCATCTTTTTTAAATGTATTATTCTTAATGTCCACTTTTATATCTTTTAATTCATTATTTGTATTCTTAGGTTCTTCTTTAATAGGTACTTCTTCTGTTTTGGAAGTTACTTCACTATTCATACTTATAACAGGTTTATTAAAAATATTTAAAATACTACTCCAAGTTTTATGTAAGACAGCAGGTATAACGTAAGAAGTAGACCAAATTCTACTATCAACACTCTCTCCTGTATCTTCTAATCCCCCATCATCTTGTTGCTTTGATGCCAAATAATTTTCAGATTTTAAAATTTGATCATTAGAAAACATAGATTGTAAAACCCATGAAGTAGAAAAAGAATTTCCAAAACCAAAATCAGTTGATTGATTTGATAATAAATAATTTTCAGCTTTAGATATTGAGCTTGAGTCTCCTTCAACACCATCAAAAGATCTTAGGGCTTCTATAGCGGCGGCGGTCATATCTATACTACCCCAATTACCATTAGACTGTTTTGATATTAAATATTTTACATCTTTTTGTATAATGTCATCACTTTCGTCATATCCAGCATTTTTTAAAACTATTAAAGCAAAAATATCATCATTATAAAGAGAAGAATCTCCAAATTGAGTCCCATCAAAACCATCAGTTATCTTTTTTATATAATCTGTATTAGTACCTGTGTATGGATTTATATTTAATGACATTAATGCCATAGCGTGTCTTTCATTATCTGTTATTAAAGAAGAATTAAAAGAATTATTCTTTATATAATTTTTGATACTTGATTTTAAGTTTGAATCATCTGATGCTGAGACTCCAATAGCGACCCAGTCTGTATACATATCATTACTATAAGATCCATCACTTTTTTGATTTTTAGATAAAAATTCTATAGCTTTTGGAATTGAAAACTTTTTATCTTTAATATCTATAACTGGTATCGGACCCCCACCTCCTTCAATAACAGATTCTCTGACAACAAGACTTTCTGTGGGCCAATAAAAATCTTCTTTAACTCCTACATTATAGCTACCTACTGGTATTTTATAAAAATTTGCTTCACCAGTAACTGCATCAACCTGCATTTTAATATCATCATTAGGAGACCATGGATTACTAGGATCTGGTTTAGTTATTCCTACTGTAACCCCCGTACGTATAGTCCAAAGATTATTCTCATAATCATATTTTTCAGCAGTTACCTTTAGACTATCTGTAGCAGTTATAGAATTACTACTTAAAACAACTTTATTCTGTGGACCAAAATATATGTATAATTTTTCATTACCAGCTAAAATATTTTTATCTATTCCAATTAAAGGATAAGTATCGTTTACTACATATTGCCAATTATCACAAATTTCAACTGAATTTTTGGGAGTTAGACATTTTAAATAAAATGAACCAAAACTACTATCGTAATTAAGATTAGATAATGAAAAACTATCATCACTTTTACTTATATTAAATAAAAGAGCTAGCACGCTTCTAGAATCTACGCTATGCTTATCTCCATTTTTATCTGGAATATCTACATTACCCTGGTCTGGAAGGTCGTAAGAACCATTATAAATGATATTATTACTATTACGTATAATGACTTGTTCTTTTAATTTTGGAACTACAATATCTTTAACTGTGACATTTCTTACAACCTGAATAGCACTATTTAAAGCTTTATCTTTAACATCATAAGAAACAGTATAATTACCAGATTTAGTAGTATCTACATTATTTACAATTACAATAGAAGAAGTAATGTCACCGTCTATATTATCTATAGCTGTTGCTCCAGCTTCTCTATAAGTATCTCCTACATTTATTGATACATTAGTGTCCCCTATTAAACTAATTACTGGTGGAGTAGTATCTACTACTACTACTACTAATGGAGTTATATCTTTAGCTTTTACAATATTATTATTTAATAATAAAAAACTTAGGCTTAATAAAACTATAACTTTTTTAAAAATATTTTTTTTCATAAATTTTAGAATGATTCTTGCTTCCAACTAATAATATCTCCATCTTTTAAAACATAATTTGAAACTCCTATACTAGCTTTAATATTATTCACATAATAAATCCAGTATTGACCAGGGGAACCTTTTACTCCATTTATTTCATTTATGAAAGCACCTAAGCCTAAATGTTCTGTATATTTAAAACTAAAAAAACTACTTTTTAAATTATTTTCTTCTAATTTATTCATAACATCAAAAACAGAAGAACCTTCTTTAACTTCTAAGCTATAAGTCTTACCTGAAACATCAAGTGAAACTTTTATTTCATTTAAATTAACAGTATTTATTAAATTAGAAGAAGTATATTTAACACCTATTTCTTTTTGACTCTTTACTTTAACATCATCAATTTTATTTTCAATAACTGGTTTAATATTTGTATTAAATTCTTCTACTACAACTTTTCTATGTAATCTAAAATAAGAAAATATACTCAGACTAAATAAACAACATAATAAAATTATTATTAGAATTTTCTTTCTGTTTTTTTTCATATATCTTTTCTTTTGCAAAATAAATAATAAAAGCCCCTCCGACTAGGGCCGGAGGGGCTTTTAACCAAATATAAAATATATTCTCCTGCTCGGGAAACACCTTTATATTAAGACCGGACTTGTCCCCTTAATGGGGCATTACCGTTGCGGCACAGTAGAGGAATCAAACCTCACTTCCAAATATAATGGTTTAAATTTTTAAAATACAACTAACTTACTAATGACATCTTTCTAACAGATAAAACTTTTATTTCTGACTTCATAAACCATTTCTCTATCACTGGTGATAGAACTATAGCAAATGATACATTTCCTAGCAAATGGAGAGCAGTAAAAGGAATTTGACCGATTAAAGATACCATAAAAAGTTGATGAAAGAATAAAGGTCCTATAGTAAGTCCAGTAATAGCATCATAGAATATCGTGGCAATAGCTGCGTAAGCTGCATAATTTTTCCAACCGGAACGTTTTTTAAAGTATAACTGTGTTCCTAAACCAATTAATCCATAAGCTAAAGCTGTAACTAAAGTCCAAATACCAAGACCTGAAGTAACGGAATCATACAAAACTATACTTAAAAATCCAAAGACAAAAGACATAAATCCTCCATAAACTTTTCCAAATGGCATAATGACAGCCATTATTGGTTCTACATTTGGTGCTCGAAAAGGCATAAGCCTGATAGCCATTACAGACACAAAAGAAATAATATATTTAATCCAATTTTTTTTCATAAGAGTTTTAGAGGTACAACCTCTGGGGCCAGCTTGATGTTGGACCTCTAAACTATATCACAAACTCCAGCCACACAAGCAAGCTCTCTTTTCACTTCAGTTTCATCACGCATTTCATAAGTTACAATCTTTGAGAAGTCAAAGTCTGGCATTTTACTTGTAAGTTCTTTATAAGTCTTCTCATCTATCGCTTCATAAGGAGCTAACTGATAGACATGATTACTTCTTGGAAGGAATGAAAGCCCTCCTACTATATCCCAGTTCTGATAAAGCCAGTGAGCAACTTGTATCCATTCATTCTCTCCTACTGAAATAGTTACAGATGGATTATGTTCCGTGTAATTTACTTTTACAACTTTCCAATGTTCAAGTTGTTCTATCGCTGTTATATCATCTTTGCATATAGCATCAACAGGTGCTTTCATAGGAAATTCTAGAACGAAAGTATTTGCATCATCTTGATTCTGTCCTACTTCTGGATGGTAAGGTACTCCCTGATCTTTCATCATTTTAAATAATGAATCAGTTGCACTTATACGAATACGACGAATATAGTAAGGAGCATGACGAGGATGCATTCCAGATGCACAGTCTACTGTCTGAGAAACTGTCCCCGAAGGTTTAACGGCTGTGATACAAGTAGATTCACTTATACCAAATTTCTTAGCGTATATTTTATTTACTCGTATGGCTTCAAGGCGAAGTTTTGTAAGCATCTTTGCATCACGAGCTAATTTTGAATCCCATTGTCCAGTAACAGAAACCCCGAGCAATCTTTCTTCTTCACAATTCTCTTTCCATTCTTTAGATAAGTATCCAAATTTTGTAAGAGTTGACTGATAAGTTCCTAATATTGTAGCAATACGAACCTTTCTCATTAAATCAGCTTCTGTATCTTCGGCGCGAGCGACAACTTCTGAAAGATTACAAAATTGTCTTGATCGTAGAATTATCTCTCCACAAGGATTCGTCCCCATCTCTCCTATATAATTTGCAGACTTTTCTATTCTTCTCTTTGGTAATGTTTTATACAAAGATTCACGATTAAATATACCTCTCTCTCCAGAGCCTGATTCCATAAGAGCAATCCATTCTTTTAAAAATTCTGTCTCAGTAGGTTTTGTATTGTAGACAGCTGAGTTGTTAGCTAGCATACGCTGTCCTTCATTTAGCCAGAACTGTCCATTCTTTGAATCACGCATATCTGAATCATCTAAATCAGATAGAGAGATAAGAGCACTTCTTCGAACGCCCCCTGAAACAACACATTCCCCTATTTTACATATAATATCGTGAGCATCTATATTCCTTAAATGTCTTCCTTGTCTGCGAATTATTCTTTCTCTAGTAAATCCAAGTAAGTCTATTAAAGGCTTAGGACCTGAACTCTTTCCTCCCATTATTTTAAGACGAGCTCCAGCTGGGCGAAGTAAAGAAAAATCAAAATCTACGTCATCTCCATTAAACCAAGTCTTCATACCAAAAGTAAAGGCATCAGCCCATCCTTCTTTGGAGTCAGGAACAACATAAGTAGGTAACTTTTTACCTGTTTGATTTTTAATTTGTGGCAATGATTGTATATTCTTACTTTCAACTGAAAAACCAACTCCAGTTCCACACATTGATATATAGATTATTTCTCCAAAATCTTCAAATCGTGAAGGAGCCACAAAAGAACAGTTATAAGCACAAACATTTGTCTTTTCAGCAGCAGGGCCAGCAAACTGTAAAAGTCTCATTGATGGCATAGCTTCTTGTTTAAGAATAGCTTCACGAATTTCTTTATATTCACTTTCTTTAAGATCATTACCTATCTTACTTTTCATGAAGTTCATGTATCTGTCTATAGTCTCTACCCAAGTTTCTCTTCTGCCTTCTTCTTCAATCCACTTAGCGTATGAACGATAATAAACAAATTCAGAAAGTGGATTTCTGAAATATTTCTTACTTTCTTTTGCTAATTTTTTAACATGATCAGGAACAATGACACTATGAGATCTTAATCGAGCTCTTTCTTCACGATATAGAATATAATTTTTAGAAGTTTTTACAAAATCAGAAAGCATTAATTCTTGCTCCACAGTATCTTGAAGTCCCTCTACTGTGGGTATAAAGTTCTTATATTTCTTGGTTATTTTAACTATTTCCATGGTAACCCTATTAGCCACCATCTCAGCTTCTTTCATTGATCCTTCACCACTTGCAAGCATAGCTTTATTAATAGCATTCACTATTTTATCAAGGTCAAAAGGAACGGCAACTCCATCTCTCTTTATAACGCTTTTAATAAAAATATTCTTGCTTGGTTTTTTTTCCACTAAAACTTCTTCTTTTTTTTCTATAACCTTTTGAACTTCTTTTTTAATTTTTAGCACTTTCTTTTTTGAAGCCATATTTATAAATTTTAGTTAATAATACCCCAAAGAACTTTATGGGTTTATATTATACCTCCAGCACACCCCGTTGGGAAGTAAAAATATGGAAAATTACTACTATGTAAAAATATCAGGAGGACGTCAACCTTTTTTAATAAACAAAAAAAATAACCCGTGAAAGCACTATCAATAAAGGACATTTCGACTCATGATTTTAATTATTTTTCAAAAAACAAAAGTCTCCAAAAATTACAATTTTGGAGACTTTTGTTAATTAATATTTATATTCCTATACCATCAATTCCCTACTCTTCGGACCTAAGATACCATCAGGTTTAAGATTATGATCTTTCTGGAACTTCATAAGAGCTTTCTTGGTAGCAGGACCGAATAGATTTGATTCTTTACCTAGTGATCCTACTCCTTTCTTGGCTACTGTGTATCCATGAGTGTTTAGATATATCTGTAGATACTTTACTTCGTCTCCTTTGTTGTTTAGTTTAAGGGTTTTAGTAAATATGTGAGGAGTAGATGGAGTTGTTGGTGTTACTGTAGGAGTAGTAGGTGTTACTGGTGGTACTACTACTGTTGGAGTTGTTACTTTAGGACCATAACCTGGAATGAATCCTCCGCCACTACTCTGACTACTGGTTGGGGTTGGTGTAGAGGTTACATGGCAAGCACTTGTGGTAAATGTCTGATCATCTCCGTAGCCTATACCTGTAGTATTAGTAGCATAAGATTGGAAGTGATAAAGAGTGCCACAAGTTAGAGATGATATATCTGCTGAATATGATGATATTCCATACGAACCTGTAGTTGAAATTGATGATCCATAGCTATCTGTTGTTCCATAGTTGAATCCTCTTATTGTAGGGTTTACTCCTCCTGTGTTAGTGATGTTACCATTTAGAGTAGCAGAGGTTGTTGTGAGGGAGGAGGCGGAAGATGTGGTGGGGGTGGGGGTGGTGTTGGAATTTTCTTGTGTTCCTTGATACTCATATGCTCCTATGTCTGATGTACCTACTCTAGACATTCCTCGAGCATCTGTTGATGGAGCTTTAGAATTATCACCTGCGTTAATAGCAAGAGAGCCTGATAAGAGTGCGATTGTTTTGACTGGTCCACCGTTGTCTTCTAGTCCAGCTCCATCGAGGATGGCGGAGGGGGCGAAGAGAGGGGTTGGGTTGAGTTTCCATTTGAAGATGACACCAGCACCACTTGCTCCACCATACAGTGTCATTCCATAAAAGTTACCATCGGTACCTTGGATGAGGGAGCCGTAAGGATAGATTCCATGAGTATAATCAAAATCATGGATATCGGTATATGTTGTTCCATCCCATTTGAAGATGACACCCACACCACTTGCTCCACCACCAGATGTCATTCCATAGAAGTTACCATTGGAACCTTGGATGAGGGAGCCTAGAGGATTAGAACCATTCGTTCCATCAAAATCATGGATATCGGTATATGTTGTTCCATCCCATTTGAAGATGACACCGTAATTATTTGCACCACCACCAGATGTCATTCCATAGAAGTTACCATCGGTACCTTGGATAAGGGAGCCTTGAGGATTAGAACCATTAGTATTATCAAAATCATGAACGTCAGTGTATGTTGTTCCATCCCATTTGAAGATG
>CAIYVW010000015.1 GCA_903929735.1 uncultured bacterium | reverse complement strand
TAATTTATATGGAAAATATTTTTGATTTAGCTAGCATGATTATATTTACTCGATTATTTATATCATTAATCCTTGGTATGATTATAGGTACAGAACGTGTATGGGCTCATAAAACAGCAGGAATGAGAACCTATGCATTGGTTTCTATGGGGTCAGCTTTATTTGTTGTTATTTCTAATGAAATGATTAGGTATTACTCTGGCTTTAATGGAATGAACCCTCTTATGATAGTATCTCAGATTGTTGTAGGTGTTGGTTTTATAGGAGCTGGGACAATTTTTAATAAAGATTTAAAAATGGTGGGTCTTACTACTGCTACAGGGCTTTGGGTTTCAGCTGGTATTGGTATGGCTTCTGGTTTGGGACTTTTTAATATAGCTATAATGGCAACGATACTAACTTTATTTATTTTTATAGTATTATGGTTTTTAGAAAAAAAGATTAAAAGAAGTAGATATTACAAAGAAGATACAATTGAAAGTTTAAACTAATTAAAAGCTCCTTTTTTACAAGGGGCTTTTCTGTTTAGACTTTTTAGTATAATATGAACTTATATGTTATCAAATGAAATCCGAGAGAGATTCCTCAAATTTTTTGAAAATAGAGGACATAAAATAATACCATCAGCATCCTTAATACCAGAGAACGATCCTTCTGTCCTTTTTAATACTGCTGGAATGCAACCCTTTGTTCCTTATTTATTAGGTCAAAAGCACCCTATGGGGACTCGTTTGGTTGATGTTCAAAAATGTGTACGAACTGGAGATATAGAAGAAGTTGGAGATAATCGTCATCTAACATTTTTTGAAATGATGGGAAATTGGTCTTTAGGTGATTATTTCAAGACGGAAGCTATAGGATGGAGTTTTGAATTTTTGACTGATAAAGATGAAGGTCTTGGTTTAGATTTAAATAGAATATATGTGACTGTTTTTGAAGGAAACGACGATTCTCCTAGAGACTTAGAAGCATTTGAAATTTGGAAAAAATATTTACCAGAAAATAGAGTTTATTTCTTGCCTGCCAAGAATAATTGGTGGAGTGCTGGAGAGAACGGTCCTTGTGGCCCTGATACAGAAATATTTTATGATCCAAATGAAGAACCTCTTGGAGATATGACACATGATGAATTTGTCAAAGCAGATGATGAAGGACGTATTATAGAAATTTGGAATAATGTTTTCATGCAATATGAAAAAAAGGAAGGTAAAGTCGTAGGAAAACTTGCTCAACATAACGTAGATACGGGTATGGGTTTTGAAAGAATAGCTATGGTGTCTCAAGGTGTTAAGACTATTTTTGATACAGATTTATTTAAACCTCTTATTAAGAGAATGGAAGAGCTATCTAGTAATGATGATTTTAAAATAAAAAGGATTATAGCTGATCATTTAAGAGCTAGTGTTTTTATTATTTCTGACGGAGGTAGACCTAGTAATACAGGAGGAGGTTATGTACTAAGACGTATTATTCGTCGTGTTGTAAGATTTTCAGATAGATTAGGGTTAAAAGAAGATTCTATTTCTTCTATTTTAGAAGTAATTATTAATAATTATAGTAAGGCGTATCCTGAATTGGAAAAAAATAAAACTTTAATAATAGAAGAAATTAAAAAAGAAGAATATAAATTTCGTCAAACACTAGAGAATGGATTAAAAGAGTTTGAAAAAGGGGTAGATCCATTTGATTTATACCAAAGTTATGGATTTCCTATAGAACTAACTCTAGAGTTAGCCAAAGAAAAGGGTATTTCTATAAATAGGGAAGATTTTGATAAAAAATTAAAAGATCATCAAGATCTTTCTCGTACTTCTAGTGTAGGAATGTTCAAAGGTGGTCTTGCAAACCATAATGATAAGACCATAAATCTTCATACTGCTCATCACTTACTTTTAGCAGGATTACAAGAGATAGTTAATAAGGATATTAAACAAAGAGGGAGTAATATAACAGAAGAAAGACTTCGAATGGATTTTATATGTGACCATAAACTTACTGACGATGAAAAACAAAAAGTTGAAAATTGGGTTAATGATAGGATAAAAGATAATTTAAATGTGGTAAGAAAAGAAATGCCATTATTAGAAGCAGAGAAAATGGGAGCTCAAATGGAATTTGGTGCTAAATATCCCGAAGTAGTATCATTATATTTCATAGAAGGTAAGAATGGTAATCCTATTTCTAAAGAATTTTGTGGAGGTCCTCATGTTAAGAATACTGGTGAATTAGGAATTTTTAAAATTCAAAAAGAAGAAGCTGTAGCTTCAGGTATCAGAAGAATAAAAGCTATTTTAATTAAATAATATTTTTTATTATTTAATAATTC
>CAIYVW010000014.1 GCA_903929735.1 uncultured bacterium | reverse complement strand
TATATGGCAAAAAAGTTGTATGTAGGTGGTCTTCCTTATAAGACTACCAATGATGAGCTTAAAGCTCATTTCAGTGCTGCAGGAGCTGTCGCTTCAGCAACCATTATTATGGATAAGATGACAGGTCGCTCAAAAGGCTTTGGTTTCGTTGAAATGGAAAACGATTCAGATGCAGCTACAGCTATCTCAATGTTTGATGGTAAGGATTACGATGGACGTAATCTTACAGTTAACGAAGCTCGTCCTATGGAAGAACGCCCACAAGGAGGTGGATTCCGTAGATAATTAGCTTTATCTAAAATAAAAAACCTTTTACTCGAAAGAGTAAGAGGTTTTTTATTTGATTACTTGCCATATTACAATTTTAATTGTAATATAATAAAAAATTTAAATTTATAATAACCTTAAAATTTAAAAGATGAAAATAGAAAACATCACAAAATTTCAGCTAGATGAAACTGAAATTATTGATTTTTTAAATAGCCGTAGTTTGCTATTAAAAGGTCAGACCATCTTGGCTATAAAATATGATGGGGTTAAAAAATGTTTAAACATTATTTGCAGTGTAAGCCATGATTATGAGAATGAAGTCAATAAATTGGAAGGGCTAACAGATGAGATACTTGATATATCTTTAAATGAGCTCGATATTTCAATAAAGACCTTGAAATTACTTAATAAGGCAGACTTATACACCATAGAGAATTTATTTGAGAAAGGTGAAACTTTTCTCAATAAAATTCAAGGCTTTGGAAAAATCTCAATGATTGATTTAAAAAATGCTCTTTTAGCTAAAGGTCTTACACTTTCTAAATAAGTGATTAAAAATCATCTAAATGAATTTAAAAAATCTCTTCTTTGCAGTAGAGATTTTTTGTTTGCAAAATAGGGGATTTCTTGATACAATGCGAGGGTTCTTTTGATTCTTAAAGATATTTATTGAGTGAATATTTGCGTGTGTAGTTCAGTGGTAGAACGCTGTCCTGATAAGACAGAGGTCCTTGGTCCGATTCCAAGCACACGCACAAGGCTTTATGCCTTTTCTTTTTATGGAAAATGACAAAGATAAACAAAAAAAGCAGTCATTGTTAAATAGTGAATATTTACAGGTCTTCGGTAGGGTATCAGGTTGGATTATCGGCCCAGTTATATTTAGTTTAATTATCGGTAAATACTTGGATACTAAATACAACACAACACCTTGGATTCTATGTGTATCTCTTGCTATATCATTTACACTATCGATGATCGCAATCGTCCGAATTTCTAAAAAGTACATGGACAAATAACAATATGAACGAAAATATTAATCAAAATAAAATAAACGAAATCGCAAATACTCCTGTTGTCTCACAAGAGATTTCTCATGAGTCAACATTATACGCAGAGCCTATCGGTCATATCGGTAGTATGCAGATAACCAATTCATTATTCACAACATGGATAGTAGTTATTATAGTTTTGATATTGACTCTTATCATAAAAATAAAAGCAAAATTAATACCAAAAGGAATACAGAATGTATTCGAAGTTTTAGTAGAAGGAGCTATGGATCTAGCTGACCAAGTAACAGGTAGTAAAAAGATAACCGCAAAAGTATTTCCTCTCGCATTTTCTATTTTCATATTCGTTCTTATAAGTAACTGGCTAGGTATTTTACCCTTAGGTGGATTTGGCCTAGTTGAGACTACTGAGCACGGTAGAGCTTTCATACCATTCATACGTAGTGGTACTGCTGATATTAATACAACACTATCTCTAGGAATAATGTCTGTTATAGGTGCAAATATCTTTGGAATCCTATCTATCGGTCTCTGGAAAATGTTCAATAAGTATGTTAATCTAAAGGCCTTTGGTGAAATAGTCACCAAAGTACGAAAGGAGCCAGCTATACTGATTTCTGCTCCTATTATGTTTTTCGTCGGAATACTTGAATTAGTCGGAGAATTTGCAAAAATTGCTTCACTATCATTCCGATTATTCGGTAACGTTTTTGCTGGAGAAGTCTTACTTATGTCTATGAGTGCTATTCTAGCTTACGGATTACCTATACCATTCATGGGACTTGAACTGTTTGTCGGATTTATCCAAGCCTTCATTTTTTCAATCTTAACGCTCGTCTATTTCACGATAGCAGCGCAAGACCATGATGAACATGAAGAGGATGAAGGCAAGCATGTAAAAGAAGTATTAGTTTAAAGGTCAAACATTATTAGTTAATTGTTCTGACGAAAGTCGGATAAATAAATATATGGACGCAGCAGCAGCAGCATTATTTGCAAAAGCAATCGCTATTGGACTAGGAGCTATCGGACCAGCTATTGGTATCGGTATGATAGGTGCAAAAGCTATGGAAGCTATTGGCCGCAATCCTGAAGCTTCAGGAAAAGTGTTCGTACCTATGCTTATCGCCTCAGCCTTCGCTGAAGCTATCGCTATTTACGCACTTGTTATCGCATTTTCTATTAAATAGTTTTTACTATTTACATCTAGACATTTGTTTCTATCACAAGTGACTAGGAGTAAGGAGTAAAACTTTTAACTTCAATTATTATCAATAATATAAAATTATGGACTCATTTATAACAACATTTCATATCGACTGGAAAATCATCATTGCTCAAGCAATTAACTTTGGATTAATATTTTTGTTAATATATTTTTTCGCATTAAAACCAATTAAGAAAATAATGTCTGAAAGAACAACTTCTATAGAGGGAGGTCTAAATGATGCAAAGAATAACAAAGCTTTACTTGCAAAAACTCAAAAAGAATACAATGAAATCATAGTAAGAGCTCGTACAGAAGCCCATGAGATATTCTTAGAAGGCAAAAAGGAAGCCGAAGATAAGAAAAAAATAATGATAGAAAATGCAAAGGTGGAAGTAGAGAATATGATCCTTTCTGGTAAGAAATCATTGGAATCAGAGAAAATAAAAATAATAGAAGAAGCTAAGGGTGAGATAGTATCACTAGTTGTAAAAGCAACAGAGAAGCTACTAGAATCACATAAAGACGAAAATTTTGATAAAAAAGCATTAGAACAGATAAAGAAAATATAAATTATGGCAAGTATTTCAATTAAAAATTTAGCTTATGCGATATACGACTCTTCTTTAGACAAAGAAGGTAAAGAACTCGACTCTATACTAGAGAAGAGCGTTGTATTCCTGCAAGACAAGAATTTACTTGGTAAGAAAAAAGAAATACTTGAAGAATTAGAAAAAATAATAAATAGGAATAATGGAATAGTAAAAGCTAAAATTAGCTCTAGTGAAAAACTAAAGGATGAAGGGCGAAAAGAAATAGAAGATTTTATAAAGAAAAGATATAAAGCAAATGAAGTAATTATAGAGCAAGAAGTAGATCCAAAATTACTAGGAGGAATCAAGATTGAGATAGGGGACGACATCATAGATACGACATTATCAAGCAAAATACATCAATTAAAAAATTATTTAATAAAAAACTAACATGACTACCAAAAATCACATTGTAGAAAATTTAAGAAAGCAGATAGAAAAATTCCAATCAGACGTAAAAGTTGAGAAAGTTGGACATGTCGTTGAGATATTTGATGGTATTGCTCGCGTCTCAGGACTTGCTGACTTGAAAGCATCAGAGATGGTCTCGTTTGAAGGGGGAGCTGTAGGAGTAGCCCTAAACCTAGAAGAAGATACAGCGGGTATCATCATCCTTGGAGACTTTTCTAAAATTCACGAAGGAGAAGTAGTAAAAGCTACAGGCCAAATCCTCTCAATTCCAGTTTCTGACTTACAGATCGGTAGAGTACTAAACGCACTCGGTGAGCCTATTGATGGTAAAGGAGTAATAAAAACAGACAAGAGAAACCCAATTGAGAAAGTTGCTCCTGGAGTTATCACTCGTCTTTCAGTTGATCAGCCAGTTCAGACTGGTATAAAAGCTATCGATGCTCTTATACCTATCGGCCGTGGACAGCGTGAACTTATCATTGGTGACCGTCAGACAGGAAAGACTGCTATCGCTATCGACACAATCCTAAACCAAAAAGGCCAAGACATGATCTGTGTTTACGTTTCAATCGGTCAGAAAGATTCAAAACTTCGTAAACTTCAGACAAGACTAGAAGAAGGTGGAGCTATGGCATATACTGTCATCGTTTCAGCAGGAGCATCTGAGCCAGCAGCTCTAGCATACATCGCACCTTACGCAGGAGTATCTATCGCTGAGTACTTTATGGATCAAGGAAAAGATGTTTTAATCATTTATGATGATCTTTCAAAGCACGCAGTGGCTTACCGTGAAATATCACTTTTGCTTCGCCGTCCTCCAGGTCGTGAAGCTTACCCTGGAGATGTTTTCTACTTGCACTCTCGTTTACTTGAACGTGCTTGCCGAAGAAACAAAGAATATGGAGGTGGATCAATCACTGCACTACCTATCATTGAGACTCAAGCCGGAGATGTATCTGCATATATTCCTACAAACGTTATCTCTATTACCGATGGACAGATCTTCCTTGAAACAGATCTATTCTACAAAGGTATTCGCCCAGCTGTAAACGTTGGACTTTCAGTCTCACGCGTAGGAGGAACAGCCCAGATCAAAGCTATGAAGAAAGTTGCTGGTAAGATCAAGCTTGACCTTGCTCAGTTCCGTGAACTTGAAGCCTTCTCACAATTTGGTTCTGACTTAGATGAAGGCACAAAGAAGCAGCTAGAAAGAGGAAAGAGAGCTGTGGAAGTATTGAAACAGCCTCAGTATGCTCCAGTAGGAACTGTAGACCAGATTGTAACTCTCTATGCTCTTATCAATGGATTCATAGATGAAGTTAAAGTTGAGAAGGTAAAAGAATTTGAAAGTGGACTTGCCGAATACGCAGCCGCAAATGCTAAAACTTTCTATAAAGAAGTTACCGACACACGCATGTGGACAGAGGCAGGTGAAGCAGAACTTAAGAAAGCAATAACTGATTTCGTAGCAAGTTTTAATAAATAAATATGGCAGGAACAAAAGAAATAAAACAAAGAATAAAAAGTGTGAAGAACACAAAGAAGATCACAAAGGCGATGGAACTCGTAGCAGCTTCAAAGATGAAGCGTGCTATATC
>CAIYVW010000013.1 GCA_903929735.1 uncultured bacterium | reverse complement strand
TTTTCTTAGTTTATCTAAATTTTTTACTATTCCGAAATTGGAACAAAGTGATAATAATTATTTTAGATAGCTGTCAAAATAAATAGCATGACAAGTATAACCTTCAGGATTTTTCTGCAAATAATCTTGATGGTAATCTTCAGCTCTGTAGAATTTCACCAATGGTTCGAGCGTCGTAACAATAGAATCACTCCAGCGCTTCGATTTATTTACAATATCAATAAAATTTCTAGCCTCAGCTTTTTCCTCATCATTACTATAAAAGATAGCGGAACGATAAGATGATCCTTCGTCATTCCCTTGTCTATTCAATGTTGTTGGATTATGAATTTGGAAGAAAAAATCCAACATTTGTTTGTAGAAAGTTTTTTCATCATCATAGGTTATTTCTACAGCTTCAGCATGACCAGTATGATTTTCATATGTTGGGTTATCAACAGATCCGCCAGTGTATCCAACGGTCGTATCTATTACTCCAGGCTGGCTTCTTATTAATTCTTCAAGCCCCCAAAAACAACCCCCCCAGCTAAAATTATTTTTTTAATCATAAATTTTAATTATTTTCCTAGAATAAATTTCATTGAAATCGAATTCACACAATACCTTCGATTTTTATCAGTTAAATTTTCACCTATAAATAAATGTCCCAGATGTCCACCACACTTCGCACAAGTTATCTCTGTGCGTACCTTATCTGCATCCAAGCTTTTATTCACTGCACCTGGTATTTCATCATCAAAAGAGGGCCAACCACAATCAGATTCAAATTTATCTTTAGAGTTATATAAAGGTGCGTCACACTGACGACAGACATAAACTCCTGTTTCTTTATTGTTTACATATTCGCCGGTAAATGGAGCCTCAGTATCTTTATCAATAATTACTCTTTTTTCTTCTACATTTAATTTATTCATGTTGATAATTTTACCACAGGTTCAAATTTATATTAAGGGAGATAAAATAAACTTATATACAAAAATCGCCTTAATTAATAAGATGACTTTATTTATTCCGTACTTGGGACGATACTAAAATGAGTATTATGTAAAAATTAAAAAAGATGAATAGTTGTTCAGCATTTAAGAAACTAACATAGTTAACAATTTTATAAAAATAATTAATCTAAATACCAGCCAATCGCCTGTACTTCTTGTCTAAAATTATATAATTTAACCAAATATGGATCCTCTGGTACTATTTTCTCCTTATCTACAGAAGGATGTATCTTTGAATCTCTAATATCTTCAAGAATTTTGATTATATTCGCCATTCTATCAGGAAATTCTTCTTTTGTGCCGATTAAACTTGCACGTTTTTTAAATACATCAAAATTACTTTCAATAACAGGTGCGATCTCATTAATCTCTTTAATGACCATATTAGCTAATTGATATTCACCAGAATAAATATTGGTTAAATTTGAATAAAGTTCGCTTAGTTTACGAAGTTCAAGAATCTTTTTTATTCGCCTAACATTATCTGCTTCTGAGTTACCCCGATCTAATAGATTTCCAAATCGAGCTTTATCTTCAACTTTTGCTTTCTTTTCTTCTTCACTAACAACCTCAACTGGAACTACTTCTTGAGCTGATTCTTTAGTTATAATTTTTTCTTGAACATTATTGCTTAATTTTTGTTCTGGATTCATATCTTAATATTGTATCACTAGTTCGTAATATCATCTAGAGTACAAAAAATATCCATTATAAAATATAGCTAAAATTTTATTCCAAAAGTGGGACAATATTCAAGAGAGTATTGTATTTTATATTATTTAAAGAAAATTGAACCACTATCGAATTTCATAGTAAGAACTAACTCTCCTTTTGGAGTGAATAAGTAACTTTGTGTTTCATTTAACATTTTGATAAAAGCAGCTTCTTGTGAACCTTCACAATACATTAAAGTCGACATCATCTTATTAAATGTTATATTATTCCCTTTTACTATATATTCTCCACCAACACCATTACAATCAGTTGATACAGAAAAAGTTTTATCATCTTTGATGATCAAACTAAATCTACCTGGTTTTAAAGGTGTAACTAATTTGTCATCACTATATAAAGTTTTAACCCACTCCCACTTTCTAATCCCTAGTGTCATTTTTGGAAGATTAGCCTCCCCTTCAAAGTTTTTTTCCACAACACCAAACTGCATGGTCTTTGGATCAAGTTTTAGCCAAATACTTTTTCCAACTGATGGTGTAACAGCAAAACTTTCTCCAGATTTTCTGTCCGCATAATTTACCACAATAACATTTTGTCTCTTGGTTCCATTGATAGTTTTTCCTTCGTCTATATTAATTGTTTGTGGAGCAATTCGATCTCCCAACAGTATTCCATTTGAACCAACAGTACCACTTGCTGTATCAAGTAAAGCTACAATATAGTAAAATATACCACTACCACCAGTTTCTTGTGTTAATAAAAATATATTATCTAACCTACCGTCTTCATTTAAATCATGCTTTAAATCATTACCAAAATATTTAGTAATTATTTTTGAAGTAGAACTTGGAGCAGTAGATATTTCTGAAATACCGTTATTTAATATAACTTTCTGCCCATTTATCGTGTATGTACCATCATGTGAAAAATCCTGTTTAACTACTCGATTATCAATGTTTGTATTATTATTTCTAAAATTAAATTTGTACATGAAAAATCCTATAATTAACAAAACCAAAATTCCTAAAACAATTAATATTTTTTTCATATTTTAATTATATATCTACTTTACTAAATTACATAGGTTCAAACTTCTACTAACCTCCCAAAAATAATAATTATAAAATATGGCTTAAAATTTTGCTCCGCACTTGAGATGATGTTCAACTGGAGATAATAAACAATTAATACAAAACACCTCATAACGATATGTTTTTTTAATAGTTACTTAGTGAATTTAAATATATTAATTATTTAA
>CAIYVW010000012.1 GCA_903929735.1 uncultured bacterium | reverse complement strand
TTTATCTTCAAGTATTTTTAATTTATTTTTATTGTTTTCCGATATCCCTCCATCTAATACATATATATCTATTAGGTATCCTTCTTTTTTATTTTCAAATATAGAACAAATAGCTACACCCATATATTGAGCATAGTTGTTGTCAGATGAGAATACTATGTTTATTGTTTCCATTTTAATATATCTAAATCATTAATTTTTTTAAAATTTTACAAAAATATCTTTTATAAAATTTTTAGTAGGGAGATATAATTTATAAGGAATTATTTTTTTAATGAATAAAACGTATGGTAGTAATTTATAATAAATTTCAACTTTTAATTTATTTTCAAATATTTGGGATGTTACTCGACAATCAATCATAACTTGATCATGTTTTATGCCACTTATACCTTCAGTAGAATAAGAAGCAATAATATTATCAATTTTTAAAATTTTACCATTATTATAATACACAGTAAGAAAGAATTCAAAATCAGCAACTAATTTATTTTTTGTATTGTATTTGTACCTTTCCATAGTTTCTCTTTTTATAAAAGAACTTTGGTGGTTTACGGGTCCCATCCATAAATATTTAGGAAGAGGCTCTACTTTAATAAATTTTAAATTTTTATTTCGCACTTCCATATTCCCGTATACTATATCATATTCTCCATTTAGAAATGGTGTCGATTCTTCTAGTGCATAATTACTAAAAAAATAATCATCTGAATTCATGAAATTTAAATATTTTCCACGAGATATCGATGTACCTTTATTCATCGCATCATAAATACCACCATCTTTTTCACTTACCCAATATGAAATATTGTCTTTGTATTTTTTAATAATATCTATTGTTCCATCTGTAGATCCTCCATCAATTATTATGTATTCAAAATCTTTACTGGTTTGATTTAATACAGAAATAATAGTTTTCTCGATTGTTTTAGCTGAGTTATAAGATACAGTTATTATACTAAATAGGGGATTTTTCTTTTCCATCTTAATGTGTAAAAATTATTTGTATTGTTCTCATAATTATTCCAATATCTATAAATATATTTCTATTCTTTATATAATATAAATCATATTCAAATTTTTCTCTTGAATCTTCTATCGTATTTGCATATCGATACTTAATCTGGGCCCAGCCAGTGAATCCAGGTCGGATTATATGGCGAAGCTTATAGTGGGGGATACTAGTTTCAAGTAAGCTTACGAATTCAGGTCTCTCTGGTCTAGGGCCTACTAAAGAAAGATCTCCATTCAGTATATTTATCATTTGAGGAATTTCATCTATATGTAGTTTCCTTATTATTTTACCCACAGGAGTCACTCTCTTATCATTTACTCCTGTAGACCATTTAGCTCCGTCTTTCTCAGCATCTAGCATCATTGATCTAAGTTTGTATAGTTTAAATATTTTATTATTTAAGCCTACTCTTTCCTGTATATAGAATACTGGACCTTTATCATATTTATAAATAAATATAGCACTTACTAGTAAGAGAGGGGAAGTGATGATCAGTATAATTAATGCAAATATTTTATTTATAATGAAAGTGAGAGATGAGTAAATTATATCTTTCTTTATACTGATATTCCTTATTATGAATGACATATCGATATAGGTCACTGGTATTTTCAGTAAATATTTTTCATAAGATCTAGCTGTGTCGATGATCTCTACGCCTTGCTTGTATAAATTCAAAAGTCTTTCATCTGGTGAGTCAGAATTTTTATCTAAAATAATCACTAAGTCTTTCAAGGAAGAATGTATTGAATCAAGTTCACTGATGCTCTTAAAGTGTTCGATAATAGTAAGTCCTACCTGTGGATTATTCTCTATGGTTTTCTTTAATTCAAATAAGTAAGTTGAATCGCCGATTAGTATTACAGGCTGTGTGATTGTTTTTGCAAAAAGTGTATAAATAAATCTTCTGAATAAAAAAGAAAAGAATCCGAAAAGTACAACTTGTATAACTAAATTTAATTTAGGACTTATCCCAAAAATAGGAGCAAAGTAGAATAATAGTAAGCCAATAGTGAAAGATGATACAAGAGCAAGAATCCATCTTTTCAAATATGGGATAGTTGGCTTGATAGTTACTAAATCATAGAGACCGAAAATATAGAATATAAATATCCAGAATAAACAAAGTATGCTAAACGGTGTAGAGTGCATATTTATAGCGTAAAGATAATCTGCTCTACCGAATCGGATGAGTATAAGTATTATAAAAGAGATGATAAATGATGCGACATCTCCAAATACTATGAGCCAAGTTCTATTCATATAATTTAGCCAGATAGTGTACTGGTATAGGGTCATTCTATCACAAAACCTCCAATAAAACACTTCCAGACGTTGGACATCTGGGACTAAAATATCCTTATTTTATAATAAACTTTTTCATATTTTCCTCGATTTTTCCAGACGTCCAACGTCTGGGATTATTTTTAAATACATATTATTTTTGGTATAATGTATGTGCGTTGGATCTATTTGGTCGAAAATTATTAATAAGTTTTTATTTTAAAATTATGAAAACCACACATGGTATCGCATTTATTTTGTTAATTATTGGAGGCCTAAATTGGCTTGTACAAGGTTTGTTCTTGGTGGATGTAGGTACAATCTTTGGAGGTCAAGGAGCAACTATTTCAAGAATTATATATATTCTTGTTGGATTGTCTGCTATCTACTTAATAGCTACACACAAGAGAGACTGTAAGCAATGCGAAGCGAATCAAACTAAAACAGCATAAATTATTTAGACTTATGCTTCTAAATATTTTTATATAAACAACACACTCTTTAATTTTGTTAAAGAGTGTGTTGTTTATATAATATTATTTTTATAAAAGTTATCCACATTTTTCTTTGACAGGATATTATTATAGATTGTATAATTTTAATATGAATAAATAAAAATAATAATTGCTCACATGTATTTTATCTTGTTGTGAGCTTTTTTAATTTTATGAGAAAAGATCCACTTATAACTGACCAATATTATCACATATATAATAGAGGAGTTGATAAAAGAGATATCTTTATGGATAAAGGCGATTTAAATCGCTTTATTTTAAGTATTAAAGAGTTTAACAATACTCAACCAATAGGAAGTATCAGAGAAAATGAAAGAAATAAATCAGACGTAGAAAGACTTAAAGATGAATGTAAAGAACTAGTTTCAATTGTTTGTTACTGTTTAAATCCTAATCACTTTCATTTTATAATAAAACAAAAAATAGAAGGTGGTATTTCTGAATTCTTCAAACGTTTATTAGGTGGATATACTAAATATTTTAATGAGATTCATAACAGAAGTGGTTCTCTTTTTCAAGGTAGATTCAAATCAAAATTAATAAAAAACGATGATTATTTTTTAAAGATTAGACCATATGTAAATACAAACTATCTGATACATGATATACCTGAAGATAAAAGCCATTTAATATTATCTAGCTGTCAAGAATATGATGAATTGAAATTTAATTTAGTGAATAAAGAAGAAGCTATAAATATATTAGAATTTTATGGAGGAAATAAAAATTTTAAGAGTGAATGTTTAAAAGTTGTTTCTATTATACGTGAGGAGAGAGGGAAAATATCACTTGGAGATGAAGATTTTGATTAATTTCCAGACGTCCAACGTCTGGAGAATTAATTTACAGACGTTGGACATCTGGAAAAAAATAACTCTTATTTTATAAGGGTTTTTATTTTTAATTTTTTAAAATTTCCAGACGTCTAACGTCTGGAAGAAAAACCTTCAGACGTTGGACGTCTGGATGGATAAGTGCGATATTTTCTTTACAGAGTATTTTTAGAGGATTTATAATTATAAAATGAAAAACATTAAAACTTATCTTGTTCACATTTTAAAGTGGACTGTTTTTGTTTTTGTGGGGGCTTTTATTATTTTAATAATTATAAGGTTTTTCCATTATTCTAAAGTTCATAAAATAGATAATCAGGTTATCAAAATTGAAAATACAAAGCTTTCAATAGATGATGTTTCAGGTAAGAATCTACCTCCTGATCCTGGTAAAGATAAAGATAAGACAGTGCAGGGTATAGATGAAAATAAAAATGGGATTCGTGACGATGTAGAACTTGCGGTTTTTAAAGAATATCCAAATTCTGCGAAAACAAGAGCTGTACTTTTGCAATATGCATTAGCATTACAGATGGAATTTATTCAACCATTTTTAGGCAAAGATATAGTAACTAAACTATTAGGTGAAGAAAGCAGAGCTGATACTTGTTTGAGTGATACACTCGTACCAAGGAAAAGTCTTAGTTCTTCAAGAACATACGATGATATTAGTAAGATAGATAATTTTATTAATTTTATTAAAAAAGTACAAATAAATACAGAAGAACGCATCACTTATCAAAAGAATTTTTATGAATATCTTGGATACAGTGGTGGACTTAAAAATTCTCTCCTTGAATTTTCAAGTCAACAGTACTCTTGTGATATTGATTTGTCTAAATTACCAAATTAACTTATAAATTTAAATTATTCTATGAAAAGTAAAAAATTGTTAATTTTAATTATATTTCTCTTATTATTTTCTACGAAAGTTTATGCTCAAGATTTTTGTTCTAAAAATGGATATACAGTTATTACTGTAAATGGTATTTTTACAGATAAAATAGGAGCTGTTAGTAATAGTAATAAGTTAAAAAATTTTCTTCCAGCAGTTTACAACAATCAACCCATAACTGTCGATTATATCTATAATCCTACTCATTTAGGAGGAGCGATGGACCTTGTTGATGTTATTCAACAAGGTCTTTTTGATGAGAAGTCAGATTATGATTTGGTGGAAATTTTAAATGATGCAAGTGTTAAGGTTAAAACAGAAAAGCTTTTACTTGTGGGACATTCCCAAGGAAATTTTTATGCAAATAATTTTTACGATAAAGTTGTAGATAAAGATGGGGGAGTACCATCTTCATCTATTGGAGTCTATAGTGTGGCTACTCCGTCTAATCGTGTTGCAGGAAATGGTAATTATTTAACCTCAGATACTGATTCTGTAATATCAGGAGTTGTGAAAAGAGTCAAGAATATAATGACCCCCAATACTCATATCGATCTACAGAAAAATGATGAACCGGGTCATAGTTTCTCGGATGTTTATCTGAAGTATCGTTCAAGTAGAATTGTTTCAGATATTAAATCTTCTTTAAGTCAGTTGAAAGAGAATGAAATCCAAAGTAAATATAGCTTATGTATTTCTCCTCAAAAGATTTCATTATCTCATAGGATTTCTGGTGCGATTATTTCTTCTAGTGATTTTATTGTGAATAGCACTATGAATATTTTGACTTCATTAGGCAGTACTATTACAAGTTTAGCTAAGAGGAGTCTTGCTTCGGTTGGTTTAATTGATGGTGAGAATTCTGATATAAGTTTAATAACTCAACCAGTTGTAGTTGATAATTATCCAGAAGTAAATAGTACTATCAGTATAGACCAGCCTCAAATTGATTCTTCAGTAGAAAGTAATAATCCAGATAAAATTATTACAGATAATAATTCCATTGATAATATTCTAGATACGAATAATAACCCAAGTACTCCAGTTATCCTGGGTGGTGGGCATAGTGGTTGGTCAGGTACAAGTATAGATAATCCTACTAGTACGGATATTTCAGAGCCTGGGTCTGGAAATAATAGTAATAATGAAGGTAATACAAATAATCCTAGTAATGATAATTCTAATCCTATTATTAAAGATGATACTTTAGATAAAAATTCTCCAGTAATTACTCTTTTGGGAGAAGCTAATATGAAAGTTACTCTGAATACAGAATATGTAGATGCTGGTGCAACTGCCGTGGATGATGTAGATGGAAATACTCCTGTGGTAACTACGGGAATAGTAGATACTACCAAAATTGGAGTTTATACTATTACTTACACAGCTACAGATAAAGCAAATAATACTTCAACCCTAAATCGTATTGTTAGTGTAGAGAGTGAAAATGTTCCTGATATTATACCTACTGTATCTATGACTTCTACTCTTACTTTGCCTAATAGTGGTGATTATGCAGGAGATGGATTAAATCCTAACAGAGGTATGAATAATTTAACCTCATTTATTTTCCGAGTAATTTATACAGATATAAATAATAATGCACCACAAAGTATAAAACTCCATGTTAAGAATGTCACAACTGGGAATTCTCTTTCCGATATTTCTTTGACTAAAGTAACACAAGGTGAGAATACTTTAAGTGATGGTAATTATCTGGATGGAGAGCTATATACTACTAGTCAGGTTTATGATGGAGGAGACTACGTATATTCATTTTCATCTACTGATAAAGATGGTAATTTTTATGATATAAAAGATGATAGTAATCTGAGATTTGGAGTAATACCTTCAACCTATACTTATATTCCTAAATATTCTTTTGGAGTAAATAATGGTGATGGAAATGATTGGCAAGTCTGGGCGTTTAATGGATCAAATATTTATGATTGGACAGACACCTATGTAAATAATTATTTGCATGAACAGTTTAAAATTCAAGCTTACTCTGGAGGTTTTTGGTCTGCGGAATTTTTACAAAGAGGAATATTCAATCATGATCCACAGAAAGGATTTGAATCTAGTGATTTATTAACTTCGAATCTTGAGAGTAATCCGCAGAATAATATGAATGGAACTACATATAGTGTCGTTATGCAATGGGATTCCACAGGATATACTTATACTATATCTCACGATAATCTGACCGATAGTACTGGACATGTAGATGTACCTAGTATGAACAATAATATGTGGGTTGGTTGGGATGGTTCATCAAATAATTTCAAAACATTTCCTAATGGATCTTGGGTAGGAGTAGCTTATGCATCTCCTTTGAATAGAACTGGAGGGAATTATATGATATTAAAACCTTATCCTGTATATGATTCGAATGCTGTGTCTATACCTAATCCCGATCCAACTCCAGAACCAGACCCAACTCCAACACCTACCTTGAGTAATCTTAAAATAATAAATTCATTTAATTTAGATGGTTTAACTCCCGTTGTGAATGGAGTTATAAATAATACAGATCATACTATTAGTCTGACTGTACCGTATGGAACTGATATTAAAACTTTAATTCCTACTATTAGTTTCTCTGAAAAGGCTACAATCTTGCCAGAAAGTTCTATCGTTGAAGATTTTACAAATCCTATTTCTTATACAGTAAAAGCAGAGGATGGTTCTACAGAATTATATATTGTAACTGTTATAGTTTCTCCTAATTTGAATCCAGTTCCTGATAATAGTTTACCTACTATAAAAAGTTATACTTTAAATGGGTCAGGGAATAGTCTAATGATAGATCCTTTATCAAGCGATGTTACTATCATTCTCAGTGCGAATAAAAAAGTAAATTGGGTTTCTATTAAAATAGAAAAAGATAATGATCCTGGAGTCTACAAAATTTTTCAATCAGGTATTGGTTGTGTAGATGGAACAGATACTTGTACAAAAGTTTGGAATGGAATTTTGTCTAAAGGAGGATTGTTACAAAGTGGTAATTATAGAATTAAAGTCCATATTAAAGATGATCTGAATAATGAATATGATGAATATTTACCTTCAGTAATAATAGTTGGTGTTTAATCTACTATATATATATCAATTAAAAACCTACGTATTTTCATACGTAGGTTTTTAATTGATATTATCATCATATTTGACAAAGCATGTTCTATGTAATATAATAGTAGGGAATAATCAAAATAGTTTTTTATCATGAAAAATTTAGTTTTTTTATTTGTCTTTATTTTTTCACCGTTAGCTTCAAAAACTATCGGAGATTATGGAAATACGAAGACAGGTAAACTCATGGAGATTTTGGATGAAAATGAATCCAAGTCTCTCAAAACTGTAGAGGTTGAATTAATAGAAGCTTTTTCTAGTTGGCAAACTGCAGATGCTTCTTATTATGATCCTAATGATCCAAAGCAAACCAGAGAGGATTGTGATGGTAGGGGTGCTTTCGGACGATTAATTAAATCAGGTTCGATAGCATTAGGTTCAATTTTTACAGAGAAATTCAGGAAAAAAGGTTTGGATATTTTTATCCAAATTAAAGATTTTGATGTTTCCACTCCATTTGGAAAAGGAATTTTCCGTGTAGATGACAAGATGAAATCTACTTACACAAAAGAGGGCGAAACTTATATCGATTTTTTTCTTGATGATTTGAGTCCCAAACATATAATAAAGGGGCGGTTTAACGTAATGTTTAAGATATTTAAAATTGAAGCAGCTGACAATTAGTCAGCTGTTTTTTTATTTCCAGACGTTGGACGTCTGGAAAAATTGAGGAAAATATGAAAAATTTTGTTATAAAATAAGGATATTTTAGCCCCAGACGTCCAACGTCTGGAAGTTGAGGTTGAATTCATATGTGTTATACTATTTATATGATTGATAAACATTCAATAAAAGTTATTTTCGCTTTCTCAGGAGTCATACTCTTGGGTCTTATTGTTTTAGTTGTATTAAATTCATATAAGTAATATTTGACATAATGGAATTATTTGATAATATAGTTTTGTAGCCGTAGAAAGCAGGGGACGCAAGTCTTAATATCCTGCCGAGGTCGAAATAAGCTTCATAGTATATGAAGTGGATCTACGTAACGGCCCATCAGGGCCTTTTTAAAATTAAAAGAAAAAATATGCCAATTACATTAGAAAAAAAGAAAGAACTTGTGTCAGGACTTGAACAGTCACTTAAAAGTGCAAATTCTGTTGTTTTTGTTAAATTTGATAAATTGACAGTATCGAACAGTAATAGTCTACGTCGTAGCTTACAAGCAGAAGGAGTAGGGTATATTGTAGCGAAGAAAAGTTTACTTAAGCGCGCGCTTTCTACCTTTGGGGTAACAGGGGAAGCACCAGAAATGCCTGGGCAAATTGCAGTCGCTTATAGTACAGACTTACTAGCAGGAGCACGTGGAATTTTTGGTTTCCAAAAGGGACACAAAGATAACGTTGCAATTGTTGGAGGAATTTTTGAAGGTAGATATATGTCTGCTTCTGAAATGCTTGGAATCGCAACAATACCACCAATGCAGACTCTACGTGGAATGTTCGTCAATGTTATCAATTCACCAATTCAAGGATTTGTTAGTGTTTTGGATCAAATCGCACAATCAAAAAGTTAGGATTAGTGTTTATTAAATTATAAATTAAATTTTAAAAATATATGGAAGAAACAAAAGTAGTTGTTCCTGCAAAATTCAAAGATATCGTTTCTAAAATTGAAGAGATGTCAGTTCTTGAATTGCACGAATTAGTAAAATTATTAGAAGAAAAGTTTGGAGTATCAGCTCAAGCAGCCGCAGCCGCACCAGCAGCCGCAGCAGAAGAAGCTGAAGTTAAGAGTACATTCACAGTAGAGCTTACAGCAGCAGGTGAACAGAAAATTGCTGTTATGAAAGTTGTTAAAGAAGTACTTGCTCTTGGACTTAAAGAAGCTAAAGATCTAGTAGACGGAGTACCTTCAGTTCTTAAAGAAGGTATGAAGAAAGAAGATGCAGAAGATTTCAAAAAGAAGCTTGAAGAAGCTGGAGGTAAAGTTACTCTTAAGTAATAATACACAATACAAAACAGCCCCGACAACTAGTTGTCGGGGCTGTTTTGTATTTAGGGTTGATAGGAATAGGATCTTGGCGTATAATGTGCCCTATGGAAACTCTAGCAAAACTTTTTGGGGGACAGGCACGAGTGAAGATTATGCGCCTATTTTTATTAAACAATAATAGTGCTTTCGAAATTGAAGAAGTGGTTAGTCGCAGTAGGGTCACGAAAGCAAATTCTCGGAAAGAGGTGAATGCACTTTTGGCAATGGGTTTTATTAAACAGAAGCTTGTAACTCATGAAGGTTCTCGTGGAGCTAAGAAGAAGCTTCCAGCTTGGCAACTTAATCCAATGTTCCCTTATATTGATTCCATAAGAGATTTACTTGTTGATCCTTCTCTTTTGCTTCGTGAAGATTTACCTGCAAGATTTAAGCAAATAGGTAAGATTAAACTCATGGTTGTTTCTGGTATTTTTATCGGTAGTGATAAGAGTAGGGTAGATATACTAATAGTAGGAGATAAACTTAAAAAGAATATAATCCAACAGATTATTAAAGGCCTTGAATCAGAGATAGGGAAGGAACTTGATTACGTTGTTCTTGATTCTGAAGAATTTAAGTATCGTATAGACATGTATGATAAGTTAGTCTGTGACATAATGGAACTTCCTCACGATAAAGTGATTGATAACGGTCAGTTATCCACATACATAACAAAAAAAATATAGGATGTGATATAATAGTGAGGTACTTCACAAGGGTCGAATCTTTATAAGTACCTTATTATTTTTTTATATTAAATTATGTCGTTTATACAAAATTTAGGTTTAATACTTAGTGACTCACTATTGGGACTTTGGTATGGATTTATAAGTTTCGTACCTAGTTTACTTCTTGCAATAATTCTTTTCATTTTAGGTTGGGTTGTAGGTTCTGTTGTCGGTAAGGCAATTGCACAGATTATCTCATCAATGAAAGTTGATAAACTTTTCGCAAGTGCAGGAGCAGAAGAGGTTATGAATCGTATGGGTATTAAATTAAACATTGGAAAATTCTTCGGAGTTATTATTCAATGGTTTATTATTATAGTTTTCCTAATGGCATCATTAGAGATTGTTGGACTTACACAAGTAAATGATTTCCTTCGTGAAGCAGTATTGTTGTACTTACCAAAAGTAATTATCGCAGCTATTGTTCTAATAATTTCTACTATCATTGCAGATGCTATGCATAAAATAGTTACAGCTTCTGCTAAAGCAGCTAATATTACATCCGCAAATATACTTGGATCAATCACTCGTTACTCTATCTGGGTATTCGCTGTTGTTATAGCACTTTCAGAATTAGGTATCGCTACATATTTCATGCAAGTTCTATTTATGGGTCTTGTTGTTATGTTGGCTATTGCAGGAGGTCTTGCATTTGGTTTAGGAGGTAAGGATGCAGCATCTCGTGCTATTGAAAATATTTCAAAAGATATATCTTCACACCAATAATTAGCCTTTTAAATAAGGATAAAAAAGGGCCCCGCCAATTTCATTGGCGGGGCCCTTTAAATACTTGACTTTCTTTTTCATTTCGTATACTATTCAAATCACGATGTTAATGAATAAAAATCACCAAGTAAAGCGGTAAAAGTAAGACCAATTGGTTTCGCTTTGTCCGCCAAAAAGGCGGTTTTTTATTTAGAGACATTGAATATGATATTTGAAAACTGAATGCTGTTCTCGCTCACTGTTATCCTTTATTTTAGAGGGTCTTTTGAATCGAGCGAGAAACAGAACACAACGATAATTAAAGATGTATAAGCATAGAAGGAAGCGGTTCTGGAGAATGCTTACATCGCATCATATTTTTTCGTAAGAAAAAGTACGATGGTTTTCAGATTTCCTAATAGGAAATTAAGAGTATATGGCGGATGCCTAGACTAAAAAAGGCGATGAAAGACGCGGCATGGCGGCGATATGTTTCGGGGAGGTGCCTAGCAACCTTTGATCCGGAAGT
>CAIYVW010000011.1 GCA_903929735.1 uncultured bacterium | reverse complement strand
TTATTATTTAATAATTCACAGATAATAAATTGAGATTATTATTTTATTTGTAGTATAATAAAAATATATGGGATTTTTATTTTCAGCAAAGAAAGAAAAAATTATAGCTATTTTTGATATAGGTTCTGGTAGTGTTGGAGGTGCTCTTGTTCGAGTTCCTTTAGATGGTCAAAGTTTGCCAGTAATACTAAAATCGACAAGAGTAGATATTGTAGATCGAGAAGATTTAGACTTTGATCTGTTTTTAAAGGACATGATTTTAGCATTAGGCTTCTGCTCACACAGTTTGTATCAAAGTAAAATTATTGCTCCTGAAAGTATTGTTTGCGTATTGGCTTCTCCTTGGTACGCTACGGAAACTAGAATTATAAAAATGGAAAAGGAAAATTCATTTACTTTTAGTAAAAAAACAGTAAATGAATTAATAAATAAGGAAATTATATCTCTAAATAATGTTTATAGTGATAAATATGGAAATATAAATAGTATTCCAGAAATTATAGAGCATCCTATTGTTAATGTGTTTCTTAATGGGTATCATGTTGATAATCCTCTTGGTGTAAAAACTCGTTCATTGGAAATGAACATGATAATATCTGAGTCACCAAAAATATGTTTAGATAAGATAAGAGAGACTTTAATGTCTACTTATCATAGTACCCCTGTATCATTTTCTTCTTTTATGGTTTCTTCTTTTGTTTCTATTAGAGATAAATATGTAACAGAGGATTCATACTTAATAATTGATATAGGAGGTGAAATTACCGATATAGGAATTGTTATAAATGGTATTCTTAAGGAATCACTTTCTTTTCCTTACGGAAGGAAGACTATATACAGAGATATCTGTAATAAAATGAATATCGAACTAAGAGATGCTTTTGAATTATTTGGTTTATTTAATAATGGTGTATTAGGAGATAAACAGGCTAATAATCTGAAAAATATTCTTTCTTCTATAGAGTCAACTTGGGTAAACACTTTCAAAGAATGTGTGAATACTCTACCTAAAACTTTAACACTACCTAGTATAATATTTTTAACAATAGATAATGATATTAAAGACTGGTTTAAAAATATAATTAACAAAACTAGTACCACTGAATCTTTAAAAACAAATAAAAATATTACTCTCATTACATTAGAAGGATCAGATCTATCAAATATTTGTAGTGTGGAAAGTGGAGTTTGTGATCCTTTTTTGATGATTGAAGCTATTAGTATAACTCGTAAATTAGAACTTTATGACTAGGAAAATAATAGAAGATATAAAAATAAATAAACGCCCCAAGATAGTTAAATTAGAACCATCTAATAATTTTATCACAAAAGAAGAACCAATATTTGATTCATCTAGAGAAGATATTTCTAAGTATGATTTTTTAAAAAAGAAGAATCTGGAATATCCCTTTAGAAAGATGTCACAAACTCCTATGGTTTCTAATAAAAAAAGATCATTTAGTAAATTTATTCTTTTATTATTTATAATATCTTTACTGATTGGAATTTATTATTTATTTTCTACTATTTTATTTAAGGCTAATGTGACAGTTGTTACTAAAAATAAAACTTTTGATTTAAAACAACAAAAATTTACCGCTAGTAAGCAAAAATTATCACAAGCTCCTTTTGAGTTAATGATTGTTTCAGATTCGATAACTAAGGATGTAGTCCTAACATCTTCTGCTAATGTTTCTAATAAGGCTAAAGGCGAAATAACTTTATACAATGAATACAGCGCAAATGTTAAGAAGATAAAAGCTGGAACATTCGTTTCAGATGAAGACGGTAAAACATATAAAATAGACAATACTATTTCTATTCCAGGGTATACAAAAGATAATAATAAAATTATTCCCGGAGAAATCTCTAGTCCTATTACCTCGTTTCTTCCTGGTCAAAGTTATAATGGTTCTCCTACTTTATTCCATTTTGATTCATATAAAGGAACTACAAAATATGATAAAATTTATGGTAAATTAAGCGTTCCTTTAACTGGAGGGAATGTTGGTTTAGTTTATTCTATGAATGAAGAAGATAAGGCCTCTGCTTTGGCTAATGTAGGATCTATTAAAGATAAATTATTACGTAAAATATCAGCACAAGTTCCTCAAGATTATATATTATATGATAATGCTATGATTTTTTCTTATGATTTAGGAGAGGGTGTTACTTCTAGTGATCCAAATACAAAAATTGAAATAAAAGGAACCTTAAAAGCTTTTATTATTAAAAAAGATGAATTAGCTAAATCCATAATATCTGAATTGTTACCTAGTGTTTCTACTAAAGAAAAGTCTGAAATAGTTTTACCTGATATTTCTCCTCTTTCTTTTAATTTTGAAAATAAAGACCAATCTATTGATAAGAGTATAGAGAATTTTGATTTTAATTTAACAGGTTCTTTGTATGTTAATTGGACTCCAAATCAAGAAGAATTAAAAGATCAGTTATTAGATAAAGATAAGAGTGAAATTAATAATATTTTTAAGCAAGACCCAGGGATAGACTCTGCTAGTGTAGATATAATTCCTTTTTGGTCATCAAAACTACCAAATGATAAGAAAAATATAAATATAATATTTAAATAATTTGACTAAAAATTAATTTTTTGTTATTATATTCAGACATTAGATGAATCAACGAGAAGATAAAAATACTGCTATAGGCACAGTAATAGAAGCCCTTCCAAACACACTCTTTCGAGTAGACTTAGGTGATGGAAAAGTCATCATTAGTTATTTAGCTGGAAAGATGAGAGTAAACAGGATTAAGGTCCTTCTAGGTGATAGAGTAGAAGTCCTTCTTGATCCATATGGTGGTAAGGGTAGAATTATTAAAAGAGGTTAAAGCCCTTGCAATTTTATTTAAATAGTGTAGTATAATTCGATAATGCTAAAGTTTGAAATACAGGGCATCGCCCTATATTTTTCTTTCGCTTAAAGTAGAGGAATATGAAAATCAAATCAGCAATTAAAAAAATTTGTGCTAAATGTAAAATGGTAAAACGGGACGGTCATCTCCGTGTTATTTGTTCTAATCCTAAACATAAACAAAAACAATAATTTATATGAGAATTCTTGGTATAACAATCCCTAATAATAAACATTTAGATGTAGGACTTACTGCTTTGTACGGCATAGGCATATCTAGATCTAGAAAAATCTTAAAAGAAGTTGGTATTGATCCAAACTTGAAAGCAGATACCTTGACCGTAGATCAAGAGAATGCAATTCGTAAAGTAATAGAGACAATGTCAATCGAAGGAGCCCTTAAACGTGAAATTGCTTCTAATGTAAAAAGACTTAAAGATATTAAAGCTTACAGAGGAATCAGACATATGAGAAGATTGCCAGTTAATGGTCAGAGAACAAAGACAAATTCAAGAACAATTAGAGGAAACGTTCGTAAGACAATGGCTTCAGGTCGCCGAAAAGAAAGTAAAACATAATTAATATAATATGGGAAAAGTAAAAATTATAACTAAAAAAGATGAAGGTAAAGTGGACGAAGCTCCTCTAGTTGAAGCTGCATCAAAAACATCAGCTAAGACACCCAAAAAGAAGATAGTAGCAGGTACTCTACACGTAGAAGCAACTTTTAATAATACAAAGGTAGTTTTATCTGACAAAGAAGGCAATACTTTATTCTGGACTTCAGCAGGATCCCTAGGATTTAAAGGAGCTAAAAAGGGTACTCCATTTGCTGCTTCTAAGGCTGGTTCAGTTGTAGGAGAAAAAGCAAAAAATTTAGGAATAAAAGAAGTTGATGTAAAGGTTAAAGGGGTAGGAAGTGGAAGAGAACCTACTATTAGAGCTTTTATGGCATATGATATAGAAATTTCAGGAGTTAGAGACTTAACACCAGTACCTCATAACGGACCAAAGCCAAAGAAACCAAGAAGAGTTTAATTAATTACTAATCGTATAAATATTTTAAATAATGAAGAAGGTAAAAAAATACAAAATAGGTAGAAGATTAGGAGCTGGAGTATTCGAAAAATGCCAGACTGCTAAGTTTGTTGCATCAGAAGCTCGTCATCTTAAAAATTCTAAGAACAAGAGACCTAAGGTTCTTTCAGGATTTGCCCTACAATTTGTAGAAAAACAGAAAGTTCGTTTTATGTATAACATAAGTGAAAAGCAATTTTCAAATTATGTTAAAGAGGCTGTTTCTACTAAGGGGGCTATTGCTACTGAAGTATTATTTGAATTACTAGAAACAAGATTAGACAATGTTGTTTACAGATTAGGACTTGCTCATACTCGCCGTCTATCTAGACAAATGACTTCACATGGTCATATAACAGTAAATGGAAAGAAAACAACAGTACCTTCTCTTCGTGTTAAAGTTGGAGATATTATAGCTGTCCGTGAAGGTAGTAAAAAAAGTGTAATGTTTGCCGATATGGCTAAAAAGATGAAAGAATACACTATCCCTAACTGGTTAAATTTTAATGTAGATACTATGTCTGGAAAAATAGCAGGAAAACCAAAGAATATAGAAGGTTTTCTTGATCTTAATACTGTGCTTGAATTTTATAGTCGTTAAGTAACGTATGGTTAATTTTAATAAATAATTTATTGCGAGTAATCGCAAGTATCATATGTCAGATTTAAATATCATATTACCATCTAAATTATCTATAGTTTCCGAAGTAGACACCAAAGGTGTTTATGAAATTGATGGCCTTTACCCTGGGTACGGTCATACTCTTGGAAACTCATTACGTCGTATAATCCTATCATCTCTTTCTGGTGCGGCTATTACTAGTATTAAAATTGAAGGAGTTGAACATGAGTTCTCTACTTTAGAAGGAGTCAAAGAAGATATAATAACAATTCTCTTGCATTTAAAGCAAGTTCGTTTCCGTTTATTAACAGATGAATCTCAGACTGTTAAACTTTCTGTTAAAGGACCTAAATTGGTTACAGCTTCAGATATTGAAGTTTCTGGTCAAGTGGAAGTTTTAAATAAAGATTTATACATAGCTGAACTTACTTCTAAAGCAAATCTTTCAATAGAAATGACTATAGAAAAAGGCTTAGGATTTGTTCCAAAAGATGTTCATCAGAAAGAAAAGAATGAAGTAGGTGTTATTTCATTGGATGCTATTTTTACTCCTATTCGTCGCGTTGCTTATGAAGTTGAAAATATGCGTGTCGGAGATAAAACAAACCATAATAGATTACGTATGACTATAGAGACTGACGGTACTCTTACTTCTCGTGAAGCCCTAGAGAAGTCTATTGTTATAATGGTAGAGCAATTACAAGCTATTGTTGGTTTTACTGTTATGAGTAAAATATCTCCTAAAGAGGAAGTTGAGATATATGAGAAAATTTCTAAAGAAGAAGAAAAGACAGAAGGGAATGAATTTACTGATATTCTTAAAACTCGCATAGATACATTGAATCTTTCAACAAGAACACTTAATGCTTTAACAGATGCTAACATCAGAACTATCGGTGGTGTTGCTCGAAAAAAGAAAGAAGATTTATTAGAGATCGATGGTATAGGTGATAAGGGAATTCAAGAAATAAAGAAAGTTCTTGGAGAGTACGGTATAACACTTAAATAATTCATTAGTAATAAGTAATTTGTAATTATATATGAGACACAGTAATAATGTAAGAAAATTTGGTAGAAATAAGAATCAAAGACATGCCCTTATGAAAGGTCTTATGCTTTCTCTTATTGCTCATGAAAAGATAGAAACAACAGAAGCTAAAGCTAAAGAACTTAGATCTTCTATAGAGAAATTAGTTACTAAAGCAAATGTTGGCACTCTTGCTTCTCGAAGATTGGTTATTTCTCGTTTATATAATTTAACAGCTGAAGCTAATAAATTAATTGATACCATTGCTCCAAAGTACAAGGGTCGTACTGGAGGCTACACACGAGTAACCAAGCTTGGACGTCGTGCTGGAGATGCAAGTAAAATGGCTTTAATCGAATTTATATAATATTTATATGACAAAAGTACACACAATAGATGCTACAGATAAAGTTTTAGGTAGAGTTGCAAGTCAAGCAGCTAAAGCTCTTATGGGTAAGACCTCAGCAGAATATACAGCAAATCAAGTTGCAGATGTTCGCGTTTATATTAAGAATGCTTCTAAAACCAAAATGACAGAAAAAAGAATGAAAGAGACTCTACATGAGACTTACTCAGGTCAACCAGGAGGATTTAAGCAGAAGACAAATGAGAATATAATAGGCAAGAAAGGTTGGGTTGGGCTATATGAACTTGCTGTTTATGGAATGCTTCCTTCAAATAAACTTCGACCATTAATGATGAAACGTTTAACAATAACAGAATAATATATGGCAGAAAAGAAAACAACAAAAGAATATTTTAGAGCTATCGGTCGTCGAAAGACAGCTGTTGCAGTTGTTCGTTTATATAAAGCTTCAAAGACAACTTATACAGTAAATGGTAAAGATTTTACAGAGTATTTTCCTACACCAGAATTAAAGAAGATAGTAGCAGGTGCTTTTGAAACTGCATCTCCTGCTGATAAATTTGAAGTAGTAATAACCACAAAAGGAGGAGGAAGCCACGCTCAAGCGGAAGCTGTTCGTCATGGAATCTCACGTGCATTAGTTTTGTTTGATGCAGAACTTCGTTCACCTCTTAAAAAGGCTAAAATGCTTAAGCGTGATCCTCGTACTGTTGAAAGAAAGAAATTTGGACTTAAGAAAGCTCGTAAATCTCCACAATGGAGTAAGCGTTAATATGATATTAGAGAAATCAGACTTTGAAAAAAGTCTGATTTTTTGTATACTAGCTCTATGAATGATGATGAATTAAAAAAAGAACAAAATATGGCAGAAGGTATAAATAATAAAGAATTTGACCTAAATTTAGATGCTAGTGATGCATCTTCTGATTTAGGAGATTATGTTACAGTAGAAGATAAAGATATTAATCAAAAAATAGAACCAGATATGACTTATGTAGAAAGTACAGAAGATGGAGATACTTTACCCACAAAAGATATTACTAAAAAATTAAGAGAAGAATTAAAAGTTTGTCGTCAAGAAAAAGAAGAATACCTTACTGGTTGGCAAAGAGCTAAAGCAGATTATGTAAATCTTCAAAAAGAATTAGATATTTCTAGATTGAATATTTCTGTAATAGCTAGAGAAAAAATGATGAGAAATTTAATGCCATCTCTAGATAGTTTTGATATGGCTTTTACCAATAAAGATGCATGGGAAAAAGTAGATAAGAACTGGAGAATGGGAGTAGAATATATTTATTCACAATTAATGAGTGGTTTGTCTGATTCAGGAGTAGAAAAAATAGATAAAATAGGTGTTCCTTTTGATCCCAACTTACATCAATCTATCAGTATAGTTCCTACAGAAAAAGAAGAACAAGATCATATGATAGAAAGTATAATCCAAGTAGGATACAAAATAGGAGATAGAGTAGTTCGTCCTGCTAGAGTAAATATCTACGAATTTAAGAAATAAATACCTATAATTACCTCTTTGCTGCTCCTTAATATCTTTACTGTGTATTTTTAGTAAATTAATATTCTAGTATAGTTTTTATTATATAGACAAAATACTACAAACTCTGCAGATGCAGAGTTTGTAGTATTTTAAATTAGATATATAATACAAAATATGTCCATGGTAAGTGATATTTTGGAAGAACTTTGGAATTCAGAGCTTAAATACAAAGGTATTAAGATAAATATTTTTGGTGTTCCAAAATTTTCTAAATATAATCATAAGAGTATGTGTGATACCCTTGGCCAACTTAAAAGAAAGGGTCTTATTGAAAAAGAACTATCTGGATTGGTATTATCAAAGAGAGGAAAAGAATATGTACGTAAAAAGTTTGATTCTCTTAAGCAATTTGATAAACCAAGCAATTCCTCTAAGGGCAAAAATCTTCTTGTCATGTTTGATGTTCCAACAGAAAGAAAAAGAGAAAGAGAATGGCTCCGTTGGCATTTAAAAAAGTTTGAATATATTATGATTCAACAAAGTGTTTGGGTTGGTCCATCACCTATACCTAAAGAATTTAGTGATTATCTTAAAATTATAAAATTAGATAAATGTATTAAAACATTCAAACTAGAAAAACCATATAAATAAAATACTATATTTTCTGCAGGTGCAGAAAATATAGTATTTTAGGTTTTTATAATGTTATTCTTTTTTATTGGCACAAAGTGATAGAAATTCTTTTTCTGTCTCTTCGTCTATTTTATCTGTTACAATGATTATAAGTTCAGTAGAAAGATTTAAATCTTTTTTAATATTTGTAAAAAGATGTTCAAAGGGGTACATAGATATCCAGACAGAATTTTTCAAACACACGAATCCTGCCTTTTTTAATAAATATCGGAGGGCTTCACGTTCACTTTTCCTCTCTTCTGGAATATCAAGAAGTATTATTCTCCAATTTCCATCCCAGGTAGTAGAGACTAGGCTTGCTTCACATTCTAATGCTATGTTATTTAACTTCTGCTTACCTTCTTTTGTTAGGCGTATATACTGCTTATGTTCTGAGTTGAAAGCTTCCACAAGGCCATCTGAGAGTAGATTCTTAATAGAACGGGCGATTGCATATCCAGTCTTATTACTAGTCTTAGAGTGGCTTAGAATAGTATTTTCGACATCATTTTTAATAGAATCAATGGCTACAACCCCCTTTTTTGAAAGGTTTTTTAGAATTGCCTTTTGTATTGAAGGCTTTTTTATCATATTTATTATAGTACAACTTTTTTATATATTAAACAAGTATTTAGTGACCGCAAAATACTTGTCAAAAATATAATGTCAGTATATAATGCTACAGTGAGTAAATTTATTATCAAAATTATTAGTTAATAATATAAAAATATATGTCAAAAATTATAGGTATCGATTTAGGTACAACAAATAGTGCAGTAGCTATTATAGAAGGTGGCCAACCAAAAATCATTGAGAATATTGAAGGAGCTCGTACTACTCCATCTGTGGTTGCTATTACAAAAAATGGTGATCGTATGGTGGGTCTTCTTGCTAAACGTCAGGCTGTTACAAATCCAGAAAATACAGTTTATGGAATAAAGAGATTCATAGGACATATGTATGATGATCCTGAAATTCAAAAAGATGAAAAAACTATTCCTTATAAAATTCAAAAAGGTTCTACTGGAGGAGTAGAGACAAAGATAGGAGAAGGTTGGCTTCGTCCAGAAGAAATTTCAGCCATGATACTAAGTAAGATAAAGGCTGATGTGGAAGCTAAGCTTGGAGAGAAAATTACTGAAGCTGTAATTACAGTTCCAGCTTACTTTAATGATGCTCAGAGAAAAGCTACTAAAGATGCTGGTATTATTGCAGGACTTGATGTTAAAAGAATAATTAATGAGCCTACTGCAGCAGCTTTGGCTTATGGTTTAAATACAAAGAAAAATGAAAAAATAGTTGTATATGACTTTGGAGGAGGGACATTTGATGTTTCTGTTCTTGAAGTGGGAGATGATGTTATAGAAGTTAAGTCTACAGATGGAGATTCACACATGGGAGGTGAAGATATAGATCAAAAGGTTGTAAGATGGATAGCAGATGAATATAAAAAAGAATCTGGTATTGATGTTACTAAAGATGTTCTTGCTCTTCAGCGTCTAAAGGAGGCAGCAGAAAAAACTAAACATGAACTTTCAACAACTACAGATTCAGAAATAAACATTCCATTTATAACTTCAGATGCAACAGGGCCTAAGCACCTATTACTAAAGATGTCTCGAGCTGTTCTTGAATCTTTAGCTGAAGAATATGTAACTCGTTCTATAGAAATAACAAAAAGAGCAATAGAAGCTTCACCATTTAAGATGGAAGAAATTAATGAAATAATATTAGTTGGAGGTCAAACAAGAATGCCTGCTATTGTTGAAGCTGTTAAAAAGTTATTTGGCAAAGAGCCTAATCGTTCTATTAATCCAGATGAAGTAGTTGCTCTTGGAGCTGCTGTTCAAGCTGGAGTTTTACAAGGGGATGTTCGTGACGTTCTTCTTTTAGATGTTATTCCTTTATCTTTAGGTATTGAAACATTAGGAGGAGTTTCTACTAAATTAGTAGAAAGAAATACAACTATACCGTCTTCTAAATCTCAAGTATTTTCAACTGCTGCGGATAATCAGACAAGTGTAGAAATACATATAACTCAAGGAGAACGCCCTATGGCTAGCGACAACAAGTCTCTTGGAAGATTTATTTTAGATGGTATTCCACCTTCTCCTCGCGGTATTCCTCAAGTTGAAGTTACTTTCGATGTTGATGCAAATGGAATTTTAAATGTTAAGGCTATGGATAAAGCATCAGGAAAAGTTCAATCAATTCGCATCGAAGCTTCTTCTGGACTTACAGATGCTGATATCAAAAAAATGCGAGATGAAGCAGAAGCTCATGCCGATGAAGATGCTAAGAAGAAAGAATTAGCTGATGTTAAGAATACAGCAGAGATGATGATCTTTACTGCAGAAAAATCTGTAAAAGATTATGGAGATAAGGTTTCAGCTGAAATAAAAACAGAGATTGAAAATAAAATATCAGAAGTTAAAAAAGCAAAAGAAGGAAATGATTTAGAAGCAATTAAGAAAGCAACTGAAGGTCTCTCAACTGAAATGTCTAAAATAGGTGAAGCTATGAGTAAACAAGAAGGTACTCCAAAAGAAGGAGAGAATCCAACTCCAGAAGCTCAAGAGCCTGAAATCAAAGACGCAGAAGTAAACGAAAACCCAGAACAGAAATAAATATAATTGAGCGCTTCTTCTCAAATAGCTCTCTTTAAAATGCACACAATAAAATTCTGCTGAATTTTTTGCTCGTGCTCGACCCGTCGGTCTGTGTAAGGCATTTTTCAGAGACTATTTGAGAATTTGCTTATTTAACTTTTATGCTAATATATAAATTATGCCCAAAGATTACTACAAAACATTAGGAATAAATAAAGATGCTTCAAAAGAAGAAATAAAAAAGGCTTTTCATAAGCTTGCTCACGCTCATCATCCAGATAAGAATAAGGGTGATGATACTAAATTTAAAGAAATAAATGAAGCTTACCAAGTTCTTTCTGATGATAAAAAAAGAGCTTCTTTTGATAGATTTGGGACAGCTGATGGGCCTCAAGGTTTTGGAGGTGGTCAGTCTCAAGGTTTCGGAGGATTTGATTTCACAGGAGGAAATGGTGGAATGGAGTTTGATATGGGAGACTTGGGTGATATTTTTGGTGATTTTTTTGGGGGTGGAAGAAGTAGACAAAAAATTAGAAAAGGGAAAGATTTACAGACTGAAATTACTTTATCATTTGAGGAATCTATTTTCGGTGTTGAAAAGAAAATTAATTTAAGTAAACAATCTATTTGTAATGTTTGTGCAGGATCAGGAGCAAAAGTAGGTACAAAGATGGACACATGTAAGACTTGTAATGGTCAAGGACAAGTTCGTGAAGTTAAGCGTTCTATTTTAGGAAATTTTGCTACTACAAAAACTTGTGAAGTTTGTTTTGGTCAAGGAAAAATTCCATCACAAAAGTGTAGTGAATGTCGTGGTTCTGGTGTATTAAAGAAGACTGAAGAAATAAGTGTCAATATTCCGTCAGGTATAAATAATGGTGAGACTCTTCGTATAAGGGGTAGAGGTGAAGCTATTCAAGGAGGTGAGACAGGTGATTTGTATATAAAGATGAATGTTAAGAGTCACGATGTCTATACTCGTGATGGTTCTAATCTTATTATGGATCTTAAAATTAAGTTGACTGATTCTTTACTAGGAATGATTTATAATCTTAAGACATTAGATAATAAAATAGTGGAAATAAAGATACCTGAAGGAATTAATCATGGTGAATTATTGAGAGTAAGAGGCAAAGGAGTTCCTACTTCTTCTGGAAAGGGAGATATTATAATTCGAATACAAATAAAGATGCCAAATAAATTATCTAGAAAAGAGAAAGAGCTTATAGAAAAACTTAAAGAAGAAGGATTATAATTATAATAATTTTCTTTACAAATCCCACAGTTTTGCTATGATTGTCAATATTATTATTATTTATCACAAGCATACAACAAATGTTTGATATAAAGAGATGACTAAACGTTCAATCGCGTCCAAGAAACTTTGGAAGCTTGGTGTCAATGATTTCAATACTCAATATTTTGATTTCAATAAAGATGGCGATTTAATCGCAAAAGAAGGTAATAATGTTTATAATATTCGCTATCTAGCTGAAAAATTTGGAACTTCTCTAGAGATTTTATTTCCGTATATCATAGAAGAGAGAGTAGAAGACTTATTAGACTTAGCTGCTTCTCTAATTAAAAAATTAAAATATCAAGGTAAATTCTTTTATCACTATCCGATGAAATCTAACCAGACTAAGGAAGTTGTTTTGGCCATGGTGGGAGAAGGAGCAAATATTGAAACTGGATCATATAATGAATTATATATAGTCAAGAAAATGCTAGAACAAGAATCATTTAACGAAAAAATGAGAATTCTTTGTAATGGTCCTAAGACTGAAAAATATATAAATTTAATAGATGAACTTCAACATAGAGGATTAAAAGTGCTTCCCATTATAGAAGGACCTTCAGAGTTAAGTACCTTTCAGAATTCTAAATATGATGTTGGTATTAGACTTGATATACCCGTTAAGTCAAAAATAAATTGGAATAAGCAAATAGACAGATTTGGATTTAGTCGTAATGAATTATTAAAGATGTCTTCTTTTAAGAATCTTAAAGTGCTTCATTACAGAATAGGTAAAATAGAAAAACCTAGAGATCTTATAGAGACGACTAAATATGCTTTGAATGTTTACTTTAAGTTAAAGGAGAATAATCCTAGCTTAGATACTATAGATATAGGAGGAGGTATGCCTATTCCTTTCGAAAGAGATAAGAAATATTCTGCAGACAAGATTTTAGAAAAGCTTTTTGAACTTCTCAAAAAAGAATCAGAAAAGAGGGGAGTTCCTCATCCAAATCTTATCTGTGAATGGGGTAGATATATGGTAGCACCAGCCCAGATCTCTATTTTCAAAGTCATTGATACTAAGAATATAAATCATAAAGGTATAGAAGCTAAAAAATGGTATGTAATTGATGGAAGTTTTATGAATGATATGATTGATACTTGGGCTATAAATCAAAAATGGTTTGTTGCTCCTGTAAATAATAAGCTCGATGGTAAATTAAATGATGTTTGGATTTCAGGTTCCAGTTGCGATTCTGATGATATTTACACAGGAATAGATGAGTCTGTGACACTTCCTGACTATAATTACAATCAAAATGAACCATTCTATATAGTATTCTTTGACACGGGAGCTTATCAAGATGCTTTGGCTTCACATCATTGTATGCTTTCATCTCCTATTAAAATAATAGCAGAGAATGGTCATATAGTAGTTGCTCGCAAAAGAGAAACTCCAGAAGATGTTGGTAAAGAATTTGGTTGGTAGAATCTTATAAAAAATACGTGTTACTTAATTAAGTAACACGTATTTTTTATAAGATTAATTATTTTATGTATCCTTTCTTAGCTAGAAGCTCAGCATTTAGTATACCTCCACCAGCAGCACCTCTTACTGTATTGTGACTTAAAGTAACAAATTTATAATCAAAAATTTTACAATCTCTTAGTCTTCCTATAGTAGTTGCCATTCCTTTATCATTATCTCTATCTTTTTTAGGTTGAGGTCTATTCTCTTCTTCTTTATAAATTATTGGATGAATAGGAGCAGAAGGAAGATTTAAATCTTGAGGTATAGACTTAAATTCATTCCAAATTTTAATAATTTCTTCTTTTGAGGGTTTTTTATCTTTAAACAATATGTTTACAGTTGCTAAATGACCATCTGAAACTGGAACCCTAGTACAGGTCGCTGAAATAGTAATGTCTTTATTTTTAATAAATTTATTATCTTTTATTGTTCCTAGTATTTTTAATGGTTCATCTTCTGTTTTATCCTCTTCACCTCCTATAAGTGGAACTATGTTGTCGATCATATCTAAACTAGGTACTCCAGGGTAACCTGCTCCTGATACAGCCTGAAGGGTAGTTATTATTATTTTCTTAATAGGGAATCCAGCTTGATTTAGAGCATGTATGGGTGTGATATAGCTCTGTAAACTACAGTTAGGTTTAACAACAATAAATCCTTTATTCCACTTATGGTTCTTTTTTTGTATTTCTAATATATCCAAATGAGTAGAGTTAATTTCTGGAATTAACATTGGTACATCTTCAGTCCATCTGTTTGCTGAAGCATTAGATACAACTGGAATACCTGCTTCGGCATACTTTTCTTCTATCTCTTTTACTAAATTTTTATCACTTATTTCAAAAGCTGAAAAAACAAAATCACATTTCTTTTGAGCTCTTGAAATATTTGAAACATCTTCAACTATGATATTTTTTATTTTTTCAGGAATTGGAGTTGTCATCTGCCATCGCCCCTTAACTGATTCTCCATATGCTATACCTGCTGAATTTGATGATGCAGCTAAATAAACTACATTAAACCATGGATGATTTTCAAGTAATCTTATATAATTTTGTCCTACCATACCTGTGGCTCCAAGTATTCCTACTTTAAATTTTTTCATATTATTTACATCTTAATTTTATTTTTTAATAAATTTTTTATATAAAGCTTTTACTACTTTATTAATATCATCTGTTTTAATGACGGCTTCTATTCTTTTACAGTCTTCATAATAGAAAGCACTTATAAGTAAATTTGTTCCCATTTTTACTAGAGAATCATTGAAATTACTTACATCTTTAGCATCAAAAAGTCCCACTAGAAAGATCATATTGGTTTTAACCATTTCTATTTGAGATACTTTTTCTTTAAGTTCTTCATAAGGCTTATGTCGGCGCTGGTCGGCTCCAGCCGGTGCGGGGCGGATTGCAGGGCGTCCCACTGGGGCCGGTCGCCGATCATGTCCTCGCCGGTGATCTCGAAATGGATGATCTCGGCGATGTTGGTGGCGTGGTCGCCGATCCGCTCAAGGTTCTTGGCGATGAACAGCAGG
>CAIYVW010000010.1 GCA_903929735.1 uncultured bacterium | reverse complement strand
TGCTAGTAATCAAAATAAAGACACAAGTAGCGTTATTAGTAAAAAGACAACTATTTTAGCTAGTTCTAAAATTACAAAATCAAAAGTTAAGGCATCAAAATCTAAAGTAAAAAATTCAGTAAATATTGCCAACACTCCCAAAGTAGAGCAAGTGAAAATAATTGACCAGACAGATCCAGCTATTATTTCTAGAATAGAAAATTTAGAGAAACAATTTAAAGATAACTTAAACCATTATTCAGGTCAAAATAATACTATATTTGATAGTATTTCTCGTAATCTTAAAAGTACATCAGACAATATTACAGATAAAGGAATTCTTAATAATCCTATTTTAAATAATTCTATTTTGAATGGTGGAGCTATCGTTTCTGCTGGAAATTTGGTATTAGGTAGTAATTCTTTATTGATGACAGGTGAATTAGGTGATAATGAAAATAGAATATAAAAGGGATGGCTTACTGATCTTGAAGTTACAAATACTATAAATGGATCTATATCTGGTAATGCAGCTACAGTAACAAACGGTCTTTATTCAAATGGTAGTTATTCAAATCCTACTTGGTTAACATCAGTTCCTTATTCTATTCTCTCAGGTACAGTTCCTACTTGGAATCAAAATACAACTGGTAATGCCGATACAGCAACGTCACTAAAGAATTCTCATACTATAGCCGGAGTTTCTTTTAATGGCACATCTGATATGTCAATAGCTTCTACAAATCTTTCAGATACGGCAAACTTAGCAAGGCTAGATGCTTCAAATTCTTTTAGTGTTATCAATCCAATAACCACATTGTCAGAATCTTGGATTGGACCATCTTCTTCTACTGGGATTTATTTTAAAGGTGGAAATGTAGGTATAGGTACTGTTAATCCTAGTCAGAGTTTTGATGTATCAGGTAATGCTGTCGTTAGCGGAGCTTTAGGTGTTGGTAATAATTCTATACCTGGTTCTCTAAGTTTAATAAATCGTCCTAATATATTTAGTCCTGTATTGGGATCATCTCAAACTATAGAGACAGTTTCAGGGTCTCATTTTGGAGTGTCTGGTTATATTTTACTAAATGGAAATACTAATGTAGGAGGTCTTCTGGGTATGATAGAAATACCATCTACTAATTCTAATATAACTTCAACAGTTAAGGGTTCTTTTTCAGCTGTAAATAATTATGGAACAGGTACTGCTAGTTCAGTAAATGGTTCATGGTCTAGTGTAGATAATTATGGTATTGGTACTATAACAGATGCAAGAGGAGCAGACATATCAGTCTATAATGATGATAATGGTAATATAACAAAAGGATTGGGTGCTAGTATTGGAATAGATAATTACGGCAATGGAAATATAACAAATTCTACTGGTAATAGTATTTATGCTTATAATGAGGGTAGTGGTACAATTACGACCAATAAAGGGATAGAATCATTTTCAAATAATTATGGAACTGGTACAATTAGCACTAATTATGGTTATTATGATGAAATCACAAATGCATCCACTGCTTTAATATCAAGTGCTTGGGGTGTGTCTAACAATATATTAAATACAGGTAGGGGTACAATTACAACTGCAAGAGGGTATGGTATGCGTTTTCAGAATACGACTGGATCTACAATAGGTACTCTTTATGGTTTTTCTGCTGGTGGATTAAATGATGTTTGGTCAAATGCTGGTACTATTAATACTTCGTATGGAATATATCTAGGATCTTCTATCGATGTGGGAATTACTAAATATGCAATATATTCTGCTTCTGTATCAAATTCATATTATGCAGGAAATATAGGAATTGGAACATCTTCTCCTGCAAATATTCTTTCTCTAGGTGGTACAGCTCCTAGGACTATATGGATGGAAAGGAATACTACAGCAGGAACTGCCGGTCAGGGTCTAACTCTTAGCTCAGGAGGTGCGATTGCTGGTACCGCAAACCTAGTAGGAGGTGATTTAACTCTAAAATCTGGTATATCAACTGGAACTGGATCTTCTTCTATTCATTTATTTACAGATACAGCTGGAAGTACAGGTACAGCTGATAATGCTACTACTGAGAAAATGACTATACTAGGAAGTGGATACGTAGGAATAGGAGCATCATCTCCTTCTACTAAGCTAGAAATTGGTTCATCTGATTTAGGGAATGGAATAGCTGGTCCTGTTTTAACTCTAGGAAGAAACACAAATGCTACAAATGCTGGTGCTGGATCTATTAACTTTTTAAAGAAAGATGGAACATCTGGTTACGTTTGGCAAGATGCTGCAGGAAATATGAGAATAAATACCTCAGCTCCTATAACTACAAATGATACAGCTGGAACTGTGATAGGTGCTCAGACTTCCACAAGAAATACTAAGCAGGATATAACAGATTATACAGATTATGATGCAGCTTTATCTATGGTTACTAATGCTCCTTTACATAAGTTCCGTTATATTAATGAAGTAAATGGTTATGGATCAGATTCTCCTTTAGCAAAAACTCGTATTGGTTTTATCGCTGATGAAGTTGACCCTGCATTTATGGTGGGTAATGTAATCGATCAGGTTTCTGTAAATGGAATATTAATGGCTTCCATTAAAGATCTAGATTTAAAGGTTAAAAACATATCATTAAATGATCCTTCCTTGTCTTTAAACTTAAATATAAAAAATATTCTAGCAGAAATCAGTAATAATATTATTGATTTATATGCGAAAGTTATACATAGTGATAAAGTAGAAACAAAAATGCTTTGCGTTGGTAGTACTTGTGTGACAGAGCAGCAGTTTTTAGAGATTGTAAATAAAAATACACCAGTTCCAACACCAACAACTGAGACTACAACACCAGTTCCAACACCAACAACTGAGACTACAACACCAGTTCCAACACCAACAACTGAGACTACAACACCAGTTCCAACACCAACAACTGAGACTACAACTATTTAGAATAATTTATAATGAAAATTCATTATAAAAATATAAATTATACCTTATTTTATATACTTTATTACTTTAATTATAAATCTAGTTTTATTTAATATTATTGTGTATAATATAACCAATAATATTAATTATCTGTAACAAAATATGGAATCAAAAAAAATAGCATTTTTTAATAAGTTATCTTTTGTAATACTATTGTCAACTATATTTTTGTCTTTGTTTTTCTTCATCCCATATACTCCTGTTACACTTGAAGCAAGTAAGGGATTTTTACTTTCCATAGGCTCCATACTTTCATTCTTCTTTTGGTTGATAGCTAGATTAGGTGAAGGTAAATTTTCTATTCCAAAAGATAGATTAATTTTACTAGCTGGTATAATTCCTGTTGTATTTTTAATTGCTTCCTTATTCTCTTCTTCTCTTTATGTCTCTTTGTTTGGTAGTGGTTTTGAAGTTGGTACTTTTGGCTCAATGCTTATAATGTATATTATGTTTTTTTTATCTTCTATTTATTTTCAGACAGAAAGGAGGTTGTGGTTTTTCTTTAAAGCTTTTTTTATAAGTGCTGCTATCCTTTCGGTTTTAGAATTTATTGTAATGTTTGTGAACGTAGATCATTTTTTACCTGGAGTTTTGCAAGGATTATCTTCTGGTAACTTTGTTGGAAGTTGGAATAATTTTGCTTTATTATTTGGACTTTTTGTTTTAATTTCAATTTTTACAATAGAATTTACGAAATCTAAAGGATTTTTTCTTTTCTCTCAATATTTTCTATTGATTACAGGTTTATTATTCTTAATAATTATAAATATACCTTTAGTTTGGTTATTAGTCGGTATTTTCTCTGTAATAATCTTTGTATATAGTGTCTCAATTCAGCATGCAGGAGTAAATGTTATAGAAGGAGGAGAAGGCCAGAAAAAGTTTCCATTTGCTTCTTTGGTATTAGTTTTTGTATGTCTTTCTTTCTTAGTTGGAAACAATTTTTTAGGTAACTTTATTTCTAAATATATTAATGTTTCTAGTCCAGAAATTCGTCCATCAATAGTTACTACTTCTCAGATAGCTCTTAAATCTATTAAACACAATCCATTATTTGGAACTGGTCCAAATACCTTTGTAATTGACTGGTCTTTATGGCAGCCAAAAGATATAGCTCAAACAGTTTTTTGGAATACAGATTTTAATGAAGGTTTTAGTACTCTAAGTACCTTTGTTGTAACAACCGGAATTTTGGGTCTATTGGCTTGGATAATCTTTTTTGTTGTCTTTGTAATAAGGGGAACTCAGTCTCTTCGTGTTGCTTTAAAAGATCCTCTTTCTAATTACTTTATATTAGCAACATTCATGATCTCTTTATATTGCTGGATTACTTTTATAGTTTATACACCTAATATTCTCATGTTGATGCTTGCCTTTGTTTCTAGTGGGGTATTAGTAGCAATTTTAGTAAACAGAAAAGTTGTGAGTGTTAAACATCTATCATTCTTGAATGATCCTAGGAAAAGTTTCTTTGCTATATTATCTTTGATGGCCTTAATGGTAGTATCATTATCTGTTACATATCTATATGTTGAAAAGTTTACTTCAATTATATATTTCTCTAAAGGATTAAATACTGATAATACAATTGCATCTCTTTCAAAATCAGAAAAGATGCTTACAAATGCTATATCTTTAGATAAGAATGATATATATTATCGTACTTTATCTCAGTTGTATAAAGCAGAAATTGATATCCTCTTAAAAGATAAAAGTATTTCTGCTGATACTTTAAAGTCAAATCTTCAACAACTCATTAACTTTTCTCAAAATGCTGGTATCTTAGCTGTAAATCAAAATCCTAAACAATATCTAAACTATGTTAATTTAGGTAATATATACGCATATCTAGTTCCTCTTAAGGTAAGTAATGCTTATGAAAGTGCTTCTACTTCTTACGATAAGGCAGAAGCTTTAGCTCCTAATAATCCTTCTATTATTCTAGCTCGTGCTCAATTAGAAATGGCCAAAGATAATAATGAAGTTGCTAGAAAATTAATACAAAAAGCATTAGATCTTAAGTTAAATTACACAGATGCTTTATTCCTATTAGCACAGATAGAAACTAATGAAGGTAATTCAGGTGAAGCTATTAAACAAGTTGAGAAAGCTTCTCAAATGAATCCAAATGATTATAATATATTCTTTAGTTTGGGCTATCTACGTTACAATAGTGGTGATTATACTAATGCTATTAGTGCTTTCGAACAGTCTGTAATTTTAAATAATAATTATTTCAACGCTCATTATTATCTAGGCCTAGCTTATCAAAAAGCAGGAAGAAATGGAGATGCTTTAATTCAATTTAAAATGCTAAGTAAGGTTTTACCTGATAATCAAGATATTAAGAATGCAATTGATTCAGTTTCAAGTATTTCTAATACAGACACCACGGTTCCATCAACTTTAATAGTTCCTACTTCAAATACTAAAATACAGACTGATAAAATTAAGACAAATAATTTACCAGTAAAGACTAATAGGTAATTTTATTTAATGCATAAGAAGATCTTAACTTTTTTAAATAAAGAGTTTAATGGAGTAAATGAAGCAGCTTTACTTCTAGGTATTTTTTCTTTTGCATCACAAATTTTAGGATTAATAAGAGATAGAATTTTAGCTAGTGTCATAGGTCCTGGTAATGTTCTAGATACTTATTATGCGGCTTTTCGTATTCCTGATTTTCTTTATATTTCCATAGCTTCATTAGCCTCTGTGACTGTTCTTTTGCCTTTCTTGATTGATAGAATTAAACAGAATGATGGAAATAAAAAAGCTCAAGATTTTTTAAATAATGTCTTTAGTGCTTATATGCTTTTCATGGTAGTCATAAGTCTAATAGTAGCTATCCTTATGCCTTATATAGCACATTTGATAGCACCCGGATTTTCTCCTTCTCAAATATCATCTTTGGTAATTACTAGTAGAATAATGTTACTTTCACCTATGTTTATAGGTTTATCAAATTTAATTGGGTCCGTAACTCAATTGTTTCGAAACTTTTTTGTATTTTCTTTATCTCCTATATTTTATAATTTAGGAATTTTATTTGGAATAATATATTTATATCCATTAATGGGTGTTTATGGACTAGCTTTTGGTGTTATTATAGGTGCTATTATGCATTTACTTGTACAAGTGCCTATAGTTATTAATCATAAATTATTCCCTAAATTAATTTATAAAATAAATTGGAAAGAAATTTTTCAAGTTATGAAATTATCTTTACCTCGAACTCTAGCTCTCTCATGTAATAGTCTGTCTATTATAGTGATTATTGCTATGGCTTCAACTCTGAAGGCTGGATCTATTTCACTTTTTACTTTTTCATTTAATCTACAGTCTGTACCAGTTGGTATTATAGGTATTTCTTATTCTGTTGCGGCTTTTCCAGTTTTAGCTAGATCTTTCTCTCTAAAGGAAATGGATAAATTCATATCTCATATTATAGGAGCTGCAAAACAAATTATATTTTGGTCGTTACCAGTTATTGTTTTACTTGCTGTTCTTAGAGCTCAAATAGTCCGTGTAGTTCTTGGTTCTGGAACTTTTTCTTGGTCAGATACTAGACTTACTGCGGCTTCTAGTGCACTTTTTATTATATCTTTAGCTACGCAAAGTTTAGTTTTGCTATTTGTTAGAGGTTATTATGCTGCCGCAAAAACTAAGATACCTTTAATGGTTAACATGTTTTCTTCTTTTATGGTTATTGTTTTTTCTTATTTACTATTGACCGTATTTAAATTACATCCAGAATCCTTAGGAGTACTAGAATCTTTACTACGAGTTAGAAATGTTCCTGGAACTATAATGTTGGCACTTCCTTTGGCTTACACATTAGGATCATTAATTAATTTTTTCTTAATTTGGATTTTATTTAAAAGAGACTTTTTGTTTAAAAGAGAATCAATGCTTTATAAGACATTCATACAGAGTTTAATAGGGGCAGTGACTATGGGTGTTTTTGCTTATATGTCACTTAGCTTTTTTAGTATAATTTTTGATACAAATACTTTCATTGGAATTTTCCTTCAAGGATTTTTGTCTGGATTAATTGGTATATTTTTTGGTGTTACGGTATTGCTCTTTTTTAAGAATAAGGAATTACTCGATATAATAAATACACTTAGTCATAAGTTGTCTTCAAAGAATATAATAGCCCCTGAACAGGGTGATTTGTAGTTAATTAAATTGCTTTGGTTTTAAGGCTTTTTTTGCTAGTATAAGGCTATGGATATTAAATCTATTAGAAATTTTTCAATTATAGCCCATATTGATCATGGGAAAAGTACTTTAGCTGACAGAATGCTTGAAGTTACTGGTACTATAGAAAAACGCAAAATGAAAGATCAAGTTCTAGATTCTATGGAGCTTGAAAGAGAACGAGGTATAACTATAAAAATGCAGCCTGTTCGCATGGAGTATTCTTATAATAATGAAAAGTATATTTTAAACCTTATAGATACACCAGGTCACATAGACTTCTCATATGAAGTATCACGTGCTTTGAAGGCCGTAGAGGGCTCTATATTGCTTATAGATGCTACTCAAGGAGTCCAGGCTCAAACACTAACTACATTACAGATGGCTCGTGATTCAGGTCTTGTTATTATTCCAGTACTTTCCAAGGTGGATTCTCCTTTGGCTATGATAGATGAAGTTAAAATGGAAGTGGCTGTACTACTAGATATTGATCCAGATAGTATACTTACAGTCTCAGGAAAAACAGGTTATGGAGTTAAAGATTTATTAGATGAACTAATAAAAAGGATTCCTCCTCCTAAGGAAAAGACAGAAATAATCTCTACTTCAAGTGGAGCTCAAGCTTTAGTTTTTGATTTCAAATATGATAATCATCGTGGAGTTATTGTATATGTAAGAGTTATAGAGGGTGAATTTTACAAAGGAGAATCTTTGCTTTTTGCTGTTTCTTTTGAAAAATTTATATGTTTAGAAGTTGGTACCTTTTCACCAGAAGAAGAACCAAAAGATAAAATAGGAACAGGGGAGATAGGTTATATAGTTACAGGAATAAAGAAGCCTGGAATTGCTTCTGTGGGAGATACTATAACTTATTCTAAGAAGCCAGCCGATGCTTTACCTGGTTATATGAAGCCTAGTCCAGTAGTATGGGCATCTGTATATCCTGAGAGTCAAGATGATTTTCCAAATCTAAAACAAGCTTTAAGTCGATTGAGATTATCTGACTCCTCTTTTTCATATGAAGAAGAATCTTCTGGGACTTTGGGTAGGGGTTTTCGTTGTGGTTTTTTAGGAATGTTACACTTAGAGATAATAGTAGAAAGATTAAATCGAGAATTTGATATTGAGCTTATCGTTACAATGCCCTCTATAACTTATAAAGTTTTACTACGTAATGGTAAAGAAGAAACTATTTATTCCCCTCATCTTTTCCCCGACGATGGAAATGTTTTGAAGATTTATGAACCTTGGGTTAATGTAAAAATAATTACTCCTTCAGTCTACACAAGCTTACTTGTGCCTTTTTTGTATGATCATGAAGGTATAGTAAAATTAACAGAAAATTTTGGTGACAATAGATCTTCGATTGACTTAGAAATGCCACTTAGAGAACTTATGAGAAATTTCTTTGATGATATGAAGAGTATTACTTCTGGATATGCTTCTATTTCTTACGAGATGAAAGATTACAAATCTGCAGATGTTGTTCGTATGGATATTATAGTTGCAAATGAAGCTATGCCTGCTTTTTGTAGAGTTGTTTCTAGGAGAAGAGTAGAAGATGAAGCTAAATTACAAGTAGAAAAACTTCAAAAAATTATTCCAAGACAACAATTTGCTTTTAAGATACAAGCTAAAGCATTAGGGAGGATTATTTCATCAGAGTCTGTTTCAGCATTCCGTAAAGATGTCCTTATGCATGGAAGTAAGGTTGTAGGAGGAGGGGATGTAAGTCGTAAAAAGAAGCTACTTGAGAAACAGAAGAAAGGTAAAAAGAGAATGCAATCTAGCGCAAAAATAAACATCTCTCACGAGGTGTTCTTGAAGATGATGAGAAGTAGTAATAAATAATTATCTAAATAAAACAGGTATATAAAGTAATATCATACTAACTATTACCAAAATAGAAATTATAGCAAAAACTTTCTCGATTCTTTTCTTATTTTTTTGGCCGAAAAACATGATATAATAATAGCATTAAAAATGTTAGATTTCAATAGAAAAAATAACAATAGTTTTTGGCATTCACCTTTAATGTTAATGGTTCTTTTGGTTATTTTTGTATTATTCTTATATAATATGATAGGTTTAGTAGAAAGAGAAAAGGAAACATCAAAAAAGAAAGAACAAATTTTAGCTCAAATAGAAACTCTTCGTAATAGAGAAAGCTTATTAAGTAAAGATATAAGTAAACTAAAAACTCCAGAAGGCATAGAAGAGACAATAAGAGACAAATATCAAGTAACAAAAGAAGGTGAGAAAATGGTAGTAATAGTAGATTCTGATAATAAGGATGAGTTACCTAAAGAGGAAATACCAGCAAATCATAATTTCTGGAGTTGGATTAAAAAGGTTTTGAAAATATAATTAATTATTATGATTTATTAGTATAACTTCTAAAAGAGTATAGTGTATTGCTTTAGTTGCTAGATTCTGGTATAAAGTGCGGGATTGGTTTAGTGGTAGAATACGACCTTCCCAAGGTTGAGGCACGAGTTCGATTCTCGTATCCCGCACTTTGTTACAGAATAAAGTCTTTTATGTTATTAATGTTTATCTTATCAATTTGACTTAATTTAGATTTTATTGACTTATATGTATTTCATGTCAATATATTGCAATTATTTTTAATATGATATACTAAAAATAGTTTTAAAATTATCAGCCTCGATTTTTTTTATCGAGATTAATCAAATAAAATATTTATGAGTAAAGTTACAATATATAGCACACCATCATGTCATTTTTGTCATATGGCAAAAGATTTCTTTAAGGAGAAGGGAGTAGAATTTGAAGACTTTAATGTTGCAGAAAATCTAGAGAAGCGTAAAGAAATGCTTGATCGTAGTGGTCAAATGGGAGTTCCTGTTATTATTATAAATAATAAAGATTTAATAGTTGGTTTTAATAAGCCTAAAATTATGGAATCTTTAGGTATAAAAGAGTAGTTTTTTGTAAGATTATAATGTATTATAAAAGCACCAGAAATGGTGCTTTTATAATTTGCCCTTGTAGTTCAATGGATAGAACAGTCCCGTCCTAAGGGATAGATGCACGTTCGATTCGTACCAAGGGCACTTTTATTTTTAATTAAAATGTGATAAAGTATGACCAATGGATGAAGAAACAAAAAAGCTTTTAGTGGAGAATTTAACTCTAAATACAGAGAATAATCTTATGCTTCATAAGCTAGTTTCTTACCAGAAATGGAATCAGATATATAGAATATTTTATTGGGCTATAATTATTCTTTCTGCTGTTGGTGCTTTTTATTATTCACAACCATATTTGAATAAAATATTAAATTTATATTCTGGGGCAATGGGTGATTCTAAAAGTGTTGAAAATGTTTTAAGATCGATAAAAGGGAGTTGATACAAATATGAATAAAATGCCGAGATAGCTGTTTTGGTGGAAAAAGCACCAACTAGCTATAGTAAAATTTGAAAGTTAAATAGATAAAATGCCGAGATAGCTCAGTTGGTAGAGCGCTCCCCTGAAGAGGGATAGGTCCCCAGTTCGAGCCTGGGTCTCGGCACAAGATAAATATAAAACACCTCGATTCTATCGAGGTGTTTTATATTATTATATTGATTTTATCTTAAGTTTAGTTTCTCTGTTCTTGTCTATTTTAGGTAACTTTATGATTAATAGTCCATGTTTTTCTATTGCTTCTGCTCCTTCCAAATCAACTTCTTCTGGTAAAGATATACTTCTAGAAAATGTTCCCCAATAAAGTTCTTGTATAAAATAATTTTCTTTACTTATTGATTGATTTTCCTCTCTTTTGCCTTTTAAAGAAAGAGAATCTCTTGTTATATTTATACTTAGATTGTCAGGGTGAACTCCTGCTATCATAGCTTGAACAATTATTTCATTTGCAGTTTCATATAAATCTATTGTTAATTCTGCTTCTTGTTCTTCTTCTTTATTATTTTCTATTGCAGTCTTTTCTTCTCCCACATTATCTAGCATTATTTTTCTAGATGAAACAGGTGTTTCTTCTTCTTGGTCTTCTAGACGTATACTTCCAGTTAGACGCTCCAAAAATGATCTTTTTTTAATCATATATAATTTATGATGCAAATTGACTTGCACCCATACGTTTTAATTTTTCAAAAATGAGTATGTTAATAATCGCGACGACCCAAAGAAAACCAAAAACAGAAAGGAAATTTTCACCGCTTCCTTTCATTATAAAAAAATTAAAGACACTATGCAATAGTATTGCGCATGTGATTCCTATAATAATATATATTGTTTTATTTTGTTTTAAATAGAATGATAAACCTAGAGCACTTCCTATCATTGAACTAGATATTGCATGTAGTAGGGTAGATCCTAGGAATCGTAAATTACCAGTTAACATACCCACTATTGTTTTATCTGTACTTAATGGTTTTATTAAATATAAAACATTCTCAAAAGCAGCGAATCCTAGAGCTGTAGCTATAAAATACATAGGGTAGTCTATAGGTTTTCTGATTATATTATTACCAAAAAGTATAAAAGATACACCCATCAACTTAAGAATTTCTTCCATAGAAGCCCATACTATAATTTGGGTAGTGTTATTTTTTAGAAATCCTAAGGAATATTTTTCCATCCACATTGCTAAAAGTACCATTATGCCTCCCATGATAAAAGATATTATTATAAGACCTATAGGTTCTGGTTCATCTCTATCTTCTTCATATAGCCAAAACCACAACCATAAAATAGCAGGAAGGGCTCCTCCTAATATTGCAAATAAAATTGTTTTTGGATCTTTTGATAATTCATTCATGCAATATAATTTTATTTAGGCCATTTTTCCACCATTAATAATTTTTTATTTTCTATTGGAATTATACCCCAAATCTCTTCAGTTACGAAAGGCATAAATGGGTGAAGGATTTTCAATATTTTCACTAAGGTACTTAATAAAAATTGAGCTCTTGAATTTTTATCAACATCAGTTCCATTTAAGAATATTTCTTTACTTTCTTCAATTATAATATCAGCAAAACGTGACCAAGTGTACTGATATATTTTCTCACCTACTAGATAGAATTTATATTCTTCCATTTCTTTGGTTATTTCTTTGATTAATTCATCAATTTCTTTTATTAGTATATTTTCTCTTTCAGTATAAGAAGGGAAGCTCTCTTCGTATTTAAAGTTCTCAGTACTACTTAATACAAAACGAGTTATGTTCCAAAGTTTATTGGCATAATTCTTATATGCTCTTATTTTATCTTCAGACATTTTGCTATCATTTCCAGGTCCGGTGCCTATGATAAGAGACATACGCACAGAGTCTGTTCCATATTTCGAAGTTAGTTCTAGTGGGTCTAAAGAATTACCAAGTGATTTACTCATTTTTCTTCCTTGAGGGTCTCTGACTAAGCCATGAAGATAAACATTTTTAAAAGGTACAACTCCAAGTATATAAGTGCTCATAAGTATCATTCTAGCAACCCAGAAAAATATAATATCATAGGCCGTTTCTAACATATTTGTAGGATGGTATGTCTGAAAGTCAGGTGCATTTGAGTCAGGCCAGCCTAGTGTAGAGAAAGTCCAAAGACCAGAAGAGAACCAAGTATCGAGAGTGTCTTCATCCTGAGACCATCCTTCTTCGCTTGGTGCTTCTATACCACAATAAATTTCTTCATCTTTATACCAGACAGGGATACGATGGCCATACCATATTTGACGAGAGATACACCAGTCACGAAGATTTAAAATCCAATTATAGTATACCTTTTCGAATCGGTCGGGAATTATATTTATATTTTTACTTTGTACAGCTTCTAACATTAATTCTTTAAGACTTTTATTTCCTCTTTCTTTTATGGGTTTATTTACATTTATAAACCATTGAAGTTTAGGAAGAGGTTCTATAATTCCACCAGTACGTTCAGCTGTAGAAATATTTTGAATAACTTCCTCTTCTTTTTCTAGTAGGCCTTCACTTTGTAGCCATTCTACTATGGCAAGTCTTGCTTCTGTTGTTTTCTTGCCTAGGATTCTTTCGTCTCCTACTGTCATTTTGGCAAATTCATTTATAACCTGTTTTGTAGGTAGGTTATGTCTCATAGCAATTTCAGCATCTATTTGACTATGTGCTGGTGTGACTCCTAAAGCTCCAGTTCCGAATTCTTTTTCGACTACTTCATCGGCAATTATTTTGATTTCTAATTTTACTCCACAGAAATTTTCTATTACGTATGTTTTTCCGACATAATCTTTGTATCTTTCATCTGTAGGATTTACTGCAACTGCTACATCTCCAACTTTAGTTTCTGGTCTAGTTGTAGAAATGGAGATAGGGAAGTCAGAACTGTATTTAAAAGTATAGAACTTTGCTTTTCTTTCTTCGTAAACTATTTCATCATCAGAAATAACCGTTTGACCCTTTGGATCCCAGTTCACTATGCGATGACCTCTATATATAATCTCATCATCATACATTTTTTTAAATGCAGTTCGAACAGCAAAATTTCTCTTAGCATCAAGAGTGTATGCTTCCCTAGACCAATCCAAAGATGCACCCATTTTTTTAGATTGACTGACTATTGTGTCGTGACTTTCTTGTGCGAATTTTTCAACTCTTTTTAAAAATTCTTCTCTTCCTAAATCTGTTTTTCTTTTACCTTCTTCTTTTTCTAATATCTTTTCAACTTTTGATTGAGTTGCTATTGCAGCATGATCTGTCCCTGGGAGCCAAAGAGTTCTCTTTCCTTGCATGCGAGCAAAGCGAATCATAATATCTTCTATTGTTAGAGTAGCAGCATGACCCAAGTGTAAAGTGCCAGTTACATTTGGAGGAGGAAGAACCATAGAGAAAGTTTCTGCATTTTTATCTGCTATACCTTTTTCTATACAAACATCTGGATTGAAGAACCCACTTTCTTCCCATAGTTTATAAATGCGATCCTCAGTTTCTTTTGGGTCGTATGGTTTTAATAATTTAGGATCTATATTCGGCTCAATCATATATAGAATATAACATATTTTACTATAAAGATAAATTTCCTTGAGCTTTTATTGAGTTTATATTTTTTACAAACTTTTTATTTTTGGCTTGGAAGTATCCAGTGATAGCTATCATGAGAGCATTGTCTCCAGTTAGAGTCTTAGAAGGGAAGTGAACTTTTAAGTCTTTAAATATTCGGAAGTCCGACTTCCGAATATTTTGGATTTCTTTTTCCATTTGATTTTGAAGAAAAAAGTTAGCAGAGACACCTCCTCCTACTATCAAGGTTTGTATTTTGTATTCTTTTATAGCTTTGATAGTTTTATGTACTAATGTTTCTACAACTGCATCTTCGAATTCTCTGGCAATTCTTTGTTTAATATTTATATCCTCTAAAATATTTGGATTTTGAATTTTTAAATCACGTATCAGGTAAAGTACAGCTGTCTTTAGTCCAGAGAATGAAAAATCATAATCCTTAGAATGAATCATAGGACGGGGAAGAATGATATCAATAATCTCACTCGATATATTATTCCCGTCAGCACGCAATAAAACCTTACTAGGTTTTTTGCTAGTGCTCGGCTCGATAGCCTGTGCAATGCTTCCTTGAACAATATATTCTCGTTCTGTTCTTGCTAGTCTTGATATTTCAGGTCCTCCAGGGTAAGGAAGTCCCATCATTCGAGCTACTTTGTCGAAAGCTTCGCCAGCAGCATCATCTCGAGTCTGTCCTATCTTTTTATATTTCATCCAATCTTTTACTAGGACTAACTCTGTGTGCCCACCTGAAACTAGGAGGGAAAGCATAGGGAACATTTTATCTTGTATCTCAACGGTGAAGTTTTTTGATTTCTTTGGGAATATAGAAAATACATGACCTTCCATATGGTTCACTGGAACTATAGGTATATCCCAATACACACCAAGTGCTTTTGCAAAGCTTATTCCTACCCATAGAGCTGGTTCAAGCCCCGGTCCTGTCGTTACAGCTATGGCATCAATTTTAGGCTTTTTTATAAATGGCATTATCTCCATCCATCTATCTTGGATTTCATTTTCTCTTTCTAATAGTTTATTTATTTTATTTTCTAATTTTTTGTCAGGTTTAGGTATTTTTACAAGAGAATACATTTTTGCTTCTTTGAGTGTTTTTTCTAAAACGCTTATTATATTTTTTCCATGTTCTCTTTTTGCCATCATAGGGAAGACTCCTCCGTATTGTATATGAAGTGCTATTTGGGAAGATATCTCATTTCCCAGAATTTTAAATTTTACTTTTTTGCCTTCATTTTTAACCTCTATTATTGATATAGCTGTTTCATCACAAGAGGTTTCGATTGCTAAAATCTTCATCTTTGCACTATAACATAAGGGTTTTTATTTGACTATCGTTATGATAGAATGAATTTATGAATGATAAAAAGCATATTATTACAATAGCGGGGAAACTAGGAAGTGGTAAGTCTTCAACTGCGAAAAACGTAGCTGAGATTTTGGGCTATACTCATTACTCGACAGGTGATTTTATGCGATCCATTGCTGATAAAAAAGGTATTTCTCTTGGAGATTTGAATATTATGGGAGAAACTGATCCTTCTATTGATAAAGAATTAGATGATAGAAATATCGAAATAGGTAATATGGAAAATATCGTTCTTGATTCTCGTTTAGGATTTCATTTTATACCAAAATCTTTTAAAGTATTCCTTGATTTAGACCCTGAGACAGCATCAGAGAGAATTTTAAAAGATAAAGAAAATAATCCAAACAGAAGCAAGGAAGCTACTGGTTCATTTGATAGTAAAGAAAGTATTATAGATAAAATAACTCAACGCTTAACTAGTGAAAGAAAACGGTATAAAGATCTATATGGTATAGAGAATCATACGTCACCAGATAATTTTGATTTAGTCATAAATACAAAAGAAATACCCCTTGAAGAAGTTTCCAAAAAGGTCATTGAGGAATATAATAATTGGCTTAATAAATAATATTTTATGAAAATACTAAACGATATACTTGAAGATATAACGATACTAGAAACCCATGGCAATATTGATATGGGGGTTTCTTCTGTTTCCTTAGACTCAAGAGATATTAAACTACACTCTCTTTTTGTGGCACTAGCTGGTAATGTTATAGATGGTCATATTTTTATTGATGAAGTTATTGAAAAAGGAGCCAAGACAATTGTTTATGAAAGTGATATTAAAGAATTTAAGCCAGGTATTTCATACATTAAAGTTCCAGATACTCATACTGCAGTAGGAATAATTGTTAGTAATTTCTACGATAATCCTTCACGTAAATTAAAATTAATTGGTGTGACAGGTACTAATGGTAAAACTACAACTGCTACACTTCTTTATCAATTATTTACTGAATTAGGATATAAAGTTGGGTTAATTTCTACAGTTGCAGATAAGATTTGTGATAAAGTAATTATTACTAATCGTGCTACACCTACAACTCCTAATCCTGTAATATTAAATGAATTATTAGCTGAAATGGTAGACAGTAGCTGCGATTATTGTTTTATGGAAGTATCATCTCATGCAATGTCAGAAAAAAGAGTTTCTGGTATTCAATTTGCTGGTGGAATTTTTACGAATTTAACTCTTGATCATTTGAATTATCATGGTACTTTTGAGAATTATTGTGAAGCAAAAAAGGGATTTTTTGATATATTACCAGCTACAGGTTTTGCAATTTCAAATATCGACGACAGCAAGGGGGAATATATGCTTTCTTCTACGAAAGCTAATAAGTATAGACTAAGCTTAAAAAAAGAAGCAGATTTTACTGATAGATTAGAAACTAAACTTCTTGGGGAGTTTAATATCTATAATATTTTAGGGGTTTACGCTGCTGCTATTTTACTTGGTCAAGATAAGAATAAAGTGAAAGAAATAATTAAAAATCTTGAAACAGTTCCTGGAAGATTTCAAAATATAAAGAGTGAGACAGGTGTTACTGGTATCGTAGATTATGCTCATACTCCAGATGCACTTCTAAATGTTTTAAAAACTGCAAATGATATGAAGAAGAATGGCAAAGTTATAGCCGTAGTCGGCTGTGGAGGAGATAGGGATAGAAGCAAGCGTCCTATCATGGCTAAGATTGGTTATGATATGAGTGATATTCTTATACTTACATCGGACAATCCTCGTACTGAAAAGCCAGAATATATAATAGAAGAAATGAAAAAAGGCATAGAAGGATTGTATCTAGAGAATAAAGTTTATATTTTAGTGGATAGATATGATGCTATTGAGAAAGCCTGTAATTTGGCTAATCCAGGTGATTATATTCTTATAGCTGGTAAGGGGCATGAAACTTATCAGGAAGTAAATGGTGTTCAAACTCACTTTGATGACTTGGAAGAATTACAAAAATATTTAAAATAAAATAATTTGTTTCGCTTTTAAATATATTATGCAAAATTATAAACAACAATTTAAGGGAAAGAAAATAACCATTATGGGTTTGGGTCTTTTAGGGAGAGGTATAGGCTATACTAAATTCTTGGCAGAATGTGGTGCGGACTTGATAGTTACTGATTTAAAAACAGAAGAACAACTTGCAACTTCTGTAAAAGCCTTAGGAAAATTTTCAAATATTAAATTTGTTTTAGGAGAACATCGATTAGAAGATTTTAAGGGAAGAGATATGATTATGAAGGCTGCCGGTGTGCCACTAGATTCTATATATATAGAAGAGGCAAGAAAGAATAATATTCCTATAGAGATGGATGTATCACTTTTTGCTAAGTGTGCACCAGGGGTAATGTTGATAGGAGTTACAGGTACAAGAGGTAAGTCTATGACTACTACACTAATATATGAAATACTTAAAGCCAATGAGAAATTTCTAAAAAAGAGTATCTATGTAGGAGGGAACTTGCGTGGAGTAGCAACTCTACCTCTATTGAAAAAGGTTAAATCAGGTGATATCCTAGTCTGTGAGTTGGATTCTTGGCAATTACAAGGATTCGGTGAAGCTGGAATTTCTCCTCATATATCAATATTTACCACTTTTATGCCTGATCATATGAATTACTATAAAGATAGTATGGAAAAATATTTTGAAGATAAGGCCAATATTTTTAAATATCAAAATAAGGATGATATCCTCGTTGTCCGTCCTGGTATGAAGAATTTTATAAATAAAAAAGATTTGAATAGTAAATTACTGGTTGTTAACCCAAAATTAGTTTCTGATTGGAAATTCAGTACCCCCGGTATTCACCAGAGAGAGAACTTGACTTGTGCTGTTAAGGTGGCAGAGATATTGAATATTCCAGAAGCAAAAATAAAGAAAGCAGTATCTTCGTTTAAAGATTTAGAAGGAAGGCTACAACTTTTGAGAGTGTATAAGGGTATTAAAATTTATAATGACAATAATGCTACGACCCCGGAAGCTACTATTTCAGGTATAGAAGCTTTAAAAGGTACTAATAAGAATATTATTTTAATTTGTGGAGGTGCAGATAAGAAACTTTCTTTAGAAGATTTTGTTAAGGTTGTAAATAAGAATTGTAAAGCAGTAGTTATGATACCAGGCACGGGGACAACTAATTTAATTACGAATTATGAATTAAAAATGAAGAATGAAGTAGGTGAAAATTTAAATGATATCGTTAAAAAAGCTTTGTCTCAAGCTAAGAAAGGAGATACAATTCTTTTCTCTCCAGCTTTTGCCTCGTTTGGAATGTTTAATAACGAGTATGAAAGGAATGATTTATTTATGAAGATAATTAAAAGATTGAAATAAATATATGGATAAAAAACAAATTATATTTATAAGAGGAGGAGAAACTTTTGATAATAAAGAGGATTTTTATAAATACTTTACTGAATTGGAAATTGATCCATATAAAAAAAGGACATCATGGAGAGATTGGTTAAATGAGATTTTAGGTGAAACTCATGAATTTCTTACTCCCAATATGCCCGCAAGAGAAAACGCAGATTATAAAGTATGGAAAATTTGGTTTGAAAAATATTTAAAATTTATTAAAAATGATCCTATAATTTTAATAGGATATTCTCTCGGTACAACTTTTTTGTTGAAATACTTAACTGAAAATAGTTTTTCAGAAAAAATATCACAAATTCATCTAGTTGCTTCTTGTGTTACAAACGAGGGTATTACTAGTCTTGAAAGACTTTCTACTTTCGAATTTGATATTGATAAAATTAATAAAATAGCAAATTTGTGTAGTGATATTCATCTTTGGCATTCTGAAGATGATGACTGTGCTCCATATTTAAATTCTGTAATTATTAACGAACATTTACCAGAATCTAATTTTCATACTTTTAAAGATAAGGGTCATTTGTTTATGGAAACATTTCCGGAATTATTAGAAATTGTAAAACAAGCTAAATAATATGAAAAAAATAGAAATTGGAGCTATATATAAACATTATAAGGGAACTAAAGTGAAGGTCCTAGGAGAAGCAATACATAGTGAGACTATGGAATCTATGGTTATTTATATACACCTTGAAGATGGAGCTGTTTGGGTTCGTCCAAAGAAAATGTTTTTAGAAAGTATAATTATAAAAGGCAAAAAGATTGAAAGATTCCAGAAAATTAAACAAGAAATTTTAATAAAACCTAAGAAATAAATATATGGAATTAGATTTAAATAAAATTAAAAATGTTCATTTTATAGGTATTGGAGGTATTGGAGTTTCTGCTGTAGCTAGAATGATGAAAGAGATGGGAAAGAATGTAACAGGTCAAGATATGCAAGAAGGAGAAATAGTGAAAGAACTACAAAATCTTGGTATCTCTATAGATATAGGTCATCAATCTTTTGAGGTAATACCAGAAGATACAGAGTTAGTTGTTTATACTGTTGCTATTGAGACTTACGATAAAGAACTTTTTGATAAATTAAAGAATGAAAAAAAGTTTGCTATTCGCTCATATCCAGAAATGCTAGGCATAATAAGTAGTAATAAGTATACAATTGCTGTTTGCGGAACTCATGGTAAGACAACGACCACAGGCATGATTGCAGAGATTCTAAGAGGTGCCAACTATGATCCTACAGTAATTGTTGGAAGCTTACTTAAAGATAGTAGTAGTTCCCGAACTAACTTTATAAAAGGGAAGAGCGATTATTTTGTAGTTGAAGCTTGCGAGTACCGTAGATCATTTTTGAAAATTAATCCAAATATTTTAGTTATTACAAATATCGATGAAGATCATTTAGATTATTATAAAGATATAGAAGATATTAAAAATGCATTTCATGAGATGGCTATGAAAGTACCAGATGATGGTTTTATAGTTTGTAATCCTGGAGATAAGAATATTGCAGATGTGATTAGGGACGTAAAAGCAAAAATAATAAATTGGCATGAATATTATAACAGTGAATTAAAATTAAAAATTCCTGGAATTCACAATAAGAAAGATGCAGCAGCAGCTATATCGGCAGCAGTCTCTGTGGGAGTTTCTAGAGATAATGGAGAAGCATATGTTTGTGGCTTTCCTGGTACTTGGAGAAGATTTGAATTTAAAGGACAACTTCCAAACGGTGTTTTAGTCTATGATGATTATGCTCATCACCCTCTAGAGATAACTTCTACTTTGCAAGGTTTTAGAGAATTATACCCTAAAGTAGATAGTTGGAATATTACTGTGGTTTTCCAGCCACATTTATTTTCAAGAACAAAATTACTTTTAAATGATTTTGCAAAGAGTTTTAAAGATGCAGATCAAGTCATGCTTTTACCTATATATTATGCTCGAGAAGTAGACGAAGGTACTGTATCTTCAGAAATTTTAGAATTTGAAATAAATAAATATACAGATAATTCTGAGTCTTTCAAAGATTTCTCTTCTTTAAATAAAAATTTATTAATTAGATTAGAAAAAATGGGAGATAAGGATATAATAATCACTATGGGAGCTGGGGAAGCTTTTAAGGTTGGTGATTTTATATTGAAGTAATATTTAAAATATAATTTACTTAAGTTTTATTAAGCGGTATAATATAAATATGGAAAAAACTAATAAATTTTTAATATTTTTGAATTCTAGACTTTTAGTCGGATTAGGGATAGTAACGGCTGCTTTTATAGGGGCCTATGCTTTTTATCAGATTAAATCTTTAGATAATAATTTAACTGTTACTGGAAGTACTACTAAACAAGTTACATCGGATCATGTTAAGTGGGTAGGTGTTATAAATAGAGTTGTTAAGGCTAGTACCCTAAAACAAGGTTATACAGATATGGCTCGAGATTTATTAAATGTAAAAGATTTTCTAAAATTAAAAAATATTCCTGAAAATCAAGTTGTTATCTCTCCTATATTTATGGATCAGAATTATGATCAGCCTCAAGGGACAGAGAGAAGTTATACTCTTCGACAGACCATAGAAATTAATTCCGCAGATGTTTTATCAATAGGAGAAATAGCAAAGAACATACAACCTTTAATAGAAAAAGGAGTTATATTCTCAACTCAATCTTTAGAATTTACATATACTAAACTTCCTCAAGAAAGAGTTTTGATGCTTGCTGATGCAGTTAAAGATGCAAAATCTCGTGCTTCAAGTTTAGCAGAATCTAGTGGTAAAAAGATTGGTCAACTAAAGAGTGCTTCTTCTGGTGTTGTCCAAGTTATGTCTGCAAATTCTACTGATGTTTCTGATTATGGATCTTATGATACGTCCAAAGTAGAAAAGAATATAATGATGACGGTCAAAGCTACGTTTACATTAAAATAATGAGGAAATATATTATATTTTTTATATTTGCATACTTTGTTTTTACTCAGAGTGTTTATGCTGCAACCATATCGACTACAGGTTTTATTCCTGGACAGATTTGGTACTCTAAAGACTCTTTTGTGGAGGGAGATACTATTAGTATTTATACAGCAGTTTGGAATAATAATTCTAATCCCTTATCTGTTAAGGTTGAATTTTATGATAATAATATACTCTTAGGAACAAGAGATGCTATAGCTGCTTATCTTCAATTGAAAGATATTTCTATCTCTTGGAAAGTAACTCCAGGAGATCATTTAATATCTGCAAAAATTATATCATCTAGTATTAACAATAGTGGATTAAAACAAACTCCAAATTTAGAATATTCTTCAACACAAACTGATCATAAATTTATTCCAGTTACCCTAACTACAGCAGATGGTACTCCTGCTACTAGTTCTATACTTTTACAGAGTCAGATAGATAAAGCAACTTCATCTCTTAATGATATTTTACCAACTTCTGTTGCAACTCCTGTGTCTCAAAATGTTAGTACTGTAGATAATGTTAGATCAGATACTTTAAGTAAGATAAATAATGCAAAGATTGACACACAAAATAAAATAGATTCTTTGAATAAAATAGATACATCTTCTACTAAATCAGATTCTAAAAAAGTAAAGAGTAAAATAGTTGTAACTAAGGACTCGAATAATGGATTGGTAGACGCTACTGATAAGCCGATTGCTTATATTAAATTATTTTTTCTTTCCGTATTATCTTTTATTTTTGGGTCTAGAATAGTTTTTTATTTATTAATCTTTTTGGTTGTCTTTTTTATTATTCGTGGTATCTATAGAAAAATAAAGAAATAAAATTGATATTTGTCAAATAGACCTTCTTTCTAGTATAATGAGTTTAGGATGAAAAGGCTATTTTATGATGTTTTATTGTTAATATTAGTATTTACTATGCCTTGGTGGGTTTCTTTGTTGTTTTCTATAATAGGATTACTTATATTCTCTAAATATTATGAATTTTTAGTTTCTAGTATTATAATCAATACATTGTCTTCTCCTGTTGGTAATTATACTTTAGGTAAACCTTTTATTATATATCTTTCCATAGTTATTTTTTATTTAACAATAGAGTATCTGCGTAGTTATATTTATTTATATAAAAATGAAATTTCACACAAAACATAAATATATAAAGAAAGACATAGCTCCTGACGAGATTTTTCTAGATTCAAAAAATTTACCTGAATTTAATACTCAACAGTTTGAAGGTCGTCTTGAAAAAGCAATTCCTAAGAAATCAATTTTCTCCTTGGGTGCGTTTTTTATAATTTTTGGTTTATTTTATGTTTATAAATTAGGTAATCTTCAGATTTTAAAAGGAGAGGCTTTTTTCAAAAAAAGTGAAAGTAATACTTTAGTTAAGCAGCCTATATTTGCAGATAGAGGTCTTATCTATGATCGTAATGGAGTATTACTTTCATGGAATACTTGGAAGACTGATGATTTAAATAAATTTTCATCTCCCACTAGATCCTATATTTCAGATTCTGGTTTTGGTCTTCTTCTTGGGTACGTGAGTTCTCCAGCTAAAGATTCTCTTGGTCATTATTGGCAAGATTCTTTTATTGGTAAAGATGGAGTTGAAAAAGCTTACAATGATGATTTAACTGGGACTAATGGAGTCCGTATAACAGAAACAGATGTAAATGGTATGACTCAGTCTGAAAATGTAGTTTCTCCTCCCGTAGCTGGTAAAAATATAAAGTTAACTATAGATAATAGAATTCAGAAAAAAATGTATGATTCTATTGTTTCGATGGCTCAGAATGTTTCTTTTTCTGGAGGAGCTGGTGTTTTAATGGATATAAAAACTGGTGAAATATTAGCAATGACTAGTTATCCTGAATATAGTCCAAATGTTTTAGCAAAAGGAGAAGATAAGAAAACAATAAATGATTATTTTTCAGATAAAAGAAAAGTATTCTTGAATAGACCAGTATCAGGGCTTTATACACCAGGATCTATTGTTAAGCCATTTATTGGATATGGTGCTTTGGTTGAGAATGTAATATCTCCTAATAAATTAATCTTTTCAAATGGGTCTATTTCGGTGCCTAATCCCTATTTTCCAGATAAGAAGTCTATTTTTAAAGATCATGGTTCTTTTGGAAATGTTAATATTACTAAAGCTATCGCTATCTCATCTGATGTATTCTTTTATGAAATTGGAGGAGGTTTTGAAAGTCAGAAAGGTTTAGGTATTATAAACATAGATAAATATGCAAGAATGTTTGGCATAGGGGATAAAACGGGTATAGATGTAGGTTCTGAAAAATCTGGTATTATTCCTACTCCTGACTGGAAGTTGAAAACTTTTAAAGGAGAGATGTGGAGAGTAGGTGATACTTACAACACTGCTATTGGTCAGTATGGATTCCAAGTTACTCCTATTTCTATGGCTCGTGCTGTAGCTGGAATAGCTTCTATGAATGCCATACCAACTCCTCATTTACGTTTAGGTGATAAAATTTATGAATCAAAAGTGATTAAAATACCTGTTGACCAAACTAAAATGCAAGTTATACAAGAAGGAATGCGTATGGCTGTGACAAGTGGTACAGCAACTGCTCTCAATCTAAGTTCAGTAAAGGTTGCTGCTAAGTCAGGAACAGCTCAAGTCGGCTTAGGAAATACAAATACAAATTCTTGGATTATAGGATTTTTCCCTTATGAAAATCCAAAGTATTCTTTTGCTATTTTGATGGAAAAAGGGCCGAAATCAGCATCAGGAAATGCTACTCGTGTTATGAGTGAAGTTGTGGATTATATGAGTGTATACACTCCAGAGTATCTTAAATAATTTTATAAAATAAAATTTTGTTAATAATATTTTATTCTAAGTTTATCTAAATATTTAGCCTTATTTTGTCTATAAAAATCTTTGACTTATTTGTGTTTAATTGCTAAAATATCTCACTATATGGAAGAAATAAATTATATAACAGAAGAGAAAAAACAAGCATTAATGGAAGAATTAAAACAGTTGAAAACCTTTAAAAGAAAGGAGATTTTAGAATCTTTAGAAGCTGCTAAAGCCTTAGGTGATTTATCAGAAAATGCTGAATATCATCAAGCTCGTGAAGATCAAGGTAAAACAGAAGATCGTATTAATCAGATTGAGTATATGCTTCAATCTTCGGTTGTTGTAAAGAAGCATCAAAGTTCAAAAGTTGAAATCGGCACAGCTGTCGTTGTAAAAAAGGAAGGTAATAAAGACTCTGTAACTTATAGCATTGTAGGTGCTGAGGAAGCAGATATGTCACAAAATAAAATTTCTAATAAATCACCATTAGGTGAAGCACTTTTTGGTAAAAAGAAAGGTGATGTTGTTTCTATAAAAACACCAAAAGGACTAGCCAAATACACTCTAGTTGATATACAATAGGGTTATATGGCATCAATTGAAAAATTACGCGATACTCGTATTGCTAAAATTAATAAATTAAAAGAAGCAGGTATGAATCCATATCCTGTTTCTGTTAGGAGAGACTATTCAATAAAAGAAATTAAAAATTCTTTTGAAGAAATTTCTGTTAAGTCGGAAGAAAAGAATATTTCTATAGCAGGTAGAGTTATGATAGTTAGAGGACAGGGTTCTATTCTCTTTATTGTATTACAAGATGGAAATGAAAGATTCCAAGCTGTACTAAAGAAAGATACTTTAGAAGAAAAATTATTTAATCTATTTGTTGATACTATTGATAATGGTGACTTTATATCAGTTACGGGATCTCTTTTTGTAACACAAAGAGGGGAGCAAAGTATACTTATAAAAGATTGGCAAATGGCTACAAAATCACTTCTTCCTCTTCCTGATAAATGGCATGGACTTCAAGATATAGAAGAAACATACCGTAAGAGATATTTAGATATTCTTATGGATAAAGAAGTCTATGATAGATTTGTTTTACGTTCAAATATAATCAAATATATAAGAAATTATTTTGATAATAAAAACTTTTTAGAAATAGAGACTCCTATTTTGCAGAATGAAGCAGGTGGAGCTATGGCGAAAGTTTTTGACACACACCATAATGACTATGATATAGATATGGTTCTTCGTATTGCCTTAGAACTTGAGCATAAAATGCTTATGGTAGGTGGGTATGAAAGAGTTTATGAAATAGGTAAGAATTTTAGAAATGAAGGATCAGATCCCACACATCTTCAGGAATTTACTATGCTTGAATGGTATGCAGCCTACGAAACATTAGAAACAAATATGAAATGGACTGAAGAGCTTATTAAGTCCATAGCATCAGATTTAATGAAGAATAATTTATTTAAAGTTTTTGATAATGAAGGGAATGAAGTAGAAGTTGATCTTAGTAAGGATTGGCCACGAATTACATTTGGTGAATTACTTGAAAAAGATGCTGGTATAAATATAGAGACTATAACATTAGAAGAGGCAAGAATTGAAGCATTAAAATGGGGTATAAAAGAAGAAGAAGTAAAAAGATTAGGAAGAGGAAATTTGCTTGATAAAATTTATAAAAAATCTTCAAGACAAAAAATAATTAACCCTACTTTTGTTACAGATTTTCCTGGAGATTTAAAGCCTCTAGCTCAACAGAAAGATAATGGTACAGCAAAAGTTTGTCAGCTTATCATAGCTGGGGCTGAAATAACAAATCAGTATGCTGAATTAGTAAATCCAATAATTCAGAGAGAGTTATTGGTTTCTCAGTCAAAAGCAAAGGAAGGAGGGGACGAAGAAGCTATGGACGTAAATGAAGGGTTTATAACAGCTATGGAGCATGGTATGCCTCCTATGACAGGATTTGGTATGGGAATAGACAGATTAGTTGCTATTTTCACAAATCAGAAGAATCTAAGAGATGTAATATTTTTCCCTATAATGAAGCCCAAAGAATAATAATTTTTTATCATCAAGTTTGTTAGATAAAATCCAAAGTTTATGCTTTGGATTTTATTGACTATAAATATGAATAATGTTATTTTACAAGCAAATAAAGCTATTTGTAATATTAACTAAAATAAAATACCATGAAAAAAAATCTATTTTTTCTATTTATTTTTATGTCTTTATTAGCTTCTGCTCAAAAGACTAAAATTTTTGACCCTGTTAAAGAGGATCAGTCTTTCAAAAATGCGAAGATTACTTATAAATCTAAGAACATTGAAGGTAGAGACGTCTATAACCAAGATATTTATTATTCTGGAAAAGATTACTATATCCACAATGAAAGCACACAAGAAGGATTAGCTCTTGCTATAAAACTTGCAACTTCACCAAAAAGTGAATTAGCAAAGAATAAACCAAATTTAATTTTCACTGATCATGGCCAAATAATTATTAATTGGTCCCATAAAAGATGGAATCTATTGTTTGATGAAACAAACCTAGTTTCAAATTCTTTCCAAGGAGTAAGAGTTTTTTCACTAAAATTAAATTCACTAATTAAAAAATAGAAATAATGAAAAGTTATTATCCTCCCTTAATTTTTGATATTATTTTATCAGTTTTGAAACAAGCTGAGTTTAGAGTAGATCAAAAGACTGAATATCATTACCTAAATACTTATCTTTATAATGAAATCGGAGAAGATAATTTTGAAGTATTAGAACTATTTAGTCTTAATGCTTTCTATAATCTTGATACATTCTTTTTGATTGATTGTGGTATTTACTTTGGAGATCATCCTTATCCTCCTTTTGTTTTTCGTATGGGTATGGATAAATGTAATCTTATTTTTGAAGAAGAAGGTCTTGCAAGTGTTGATGCTTTAAGATTCAAGGGGATACTTCCTGAAGATATTGAAAATGAATCCTGGATGGATGTTCTAGCTACTTTTATAGATATAGTTAATTTTATAATTGATAATAATATTAAGATTGAAGGAAAGGCAACCTTGAATTAATAAAAAGGACTTAAGTTATATAACTTAAGTCCTTTTTATTAATTCAAGGTTGCCTTTCCTTCAATCTTAATATTATTAT
>CAIYVW010000009.1 GCA_903929735.1 uncultured bacterium | reverse complement strand
CTTCTTTAATTCTCTGAATTTTAGCATCTAAAATATCTAATTCAGAATATTCATCTGGGTACTCAGTATTATGTAATTCTTCTTTTATTAATTCTCGCTTTTCTTTTGATAAAAGAAGATATAAATCATTTAATTCTTTTTGTTTTTTATCTATATCTGATGTATACTTATTTTCTTTACTTTTTAATTCTTTTTTAACATACTCAATATTAAGTTTGAGTATATCTATTTCTGAAAATTGTTCTGGGTCATAATCAGAACTATCCAGGCTTTTCTTTAAAGCCTCAGCTTCTTCCTTAGAAAATTTAGCTAATTCTTTTTCATATTCTTTTTGTAACTTATCTAATTCTTCCTGTTTTTTCTTTAATTCTGCATCATACTTTTCTTTACCTTTAATTCTTTTTATTTCTTCTTCTGCATACTGAAGTTTAAAATCTAATATTTGTAAATCAGTATAGCTAGAATCAAATTTAGTACTCTTTATTCCTTCTTTAATACTATCTGATGTTTCCTTTGATACATCATTTAGTAATCTATCTAATTCTTCTTGCTTTTTCTTTAATTCTGACAGGTGTTTTTGTCTACCTTTATTCCTATCTAATTCTTCTTTAGCCTTTTGAATTTGAAAATCTATTTTTTCAAGTTCTGGATATTCTGAAGAATATTCAGTATGTTCAAATCCCTCCTTTACATTCTTGGCAGCTTCTTCATTTTCCTTAGTAAGTTCAGCTAATATCTTCTCTAATTCATCTTGTTTTTTCTTTAATTCCGAATCTTTTTTAGTATTATCCGCTTTACTTTTAATAGTTTCTTCTAATGCTTCTTTAGCTTTTTTGATTTTAATTTTTAATATATCTAATGGTGAAAAATCAGAAGAATACTCGGTATGCTCAAAGGAGTCTAATACTATATCAGCATTCTTTTTGGAAGTTTTAGAAAGTTGGCCCATTAACTTATCTAATTCTTTTTGTAATTTTTCTAAGGGTGACTTATTATCTTTCCTATCTTCTTTAAGTGCATCCTTAACTTCTTTGACTGCAGCCGCTACTGCATCATTACTCATTTTTTTCATTCTATCTTTAAAATCTTTTACAAAAGCCTTTTTAGCAGCAGCTGCTGCATCAGAAATATATTTTGCAGCATCCTTATCTGATAAGCCTTTTCCAACAATTTCTTTTTTAGCAATTTTTCTAGCTGCTGAACCAGCAGCTAGTCTATCCTTTCTGTAGCTATCTTCCTTTCGTAATCTTTCAGCTTCTACCTTTGCTTCTTCCCTTGCTTTTAATTTTGCTGCTTTTATTGAATCATCATCAAAGGTATCAGCCATAGTAAATACTCCTTTTTAATTATTTTCTCAAAGATTTTTGTCTGGAAGCGGCTACTTTAGCTAGCTTATTTTGTTCTTCAAAATGGTTAGCCAAGTTTTCGTGAAATGCTAGAACGTGGTGGTAACTCATCTGGCGTATGTTCTGCAGGTTTCCCAACTTTATCAAAAGAAATTCTCTCTTCAATAAATCCTGCGTCGATATAATGGGGAGTAAACTGAAGTAACCCCCAGTCCATCCTGAAAGATTTACTGTATTTACAGTCAGGACAAGTAACTGTAAAACTACTATCTAACCCATGTTTCATTTTATCAAAGGCTGCTTTAAGTAAAGCAAACCCAACATTATCAATAGTCTTAAAATCTACTTTAGATACACTTTTAATTTGATCGACTATATTGTCTTCTTTCTTTTCTTTAAGAAGTTGAAGGTGGTGTTTTATTCTAAAAAAATCAACTTCTACTTTAGTACCATCTAAGTCAACTATAGCAGTAGATTGTACTTCTGGAGGTAATTCCTCAAAGCTAATCTGACCATGTGTTACTTTTTTCCATAGTTTAGGTATTTTACTTACTTTTATATCACCAATATTTAAGAATAATTCATCCTCTTCCAATTCAGAATACTTTACCTTACATTTAGGACATTCACCTAAGCTAAAAGTATAACTTGGGTTAGAATAACTCAAGATAACCATACTTAATTCTATGAATGACCAGTCACCCATAGTAATTTCATCAATATCAACGCCTGTTACAATATCTCTTTTTTTAATATAATCAATTAAATCAGAAGACCTATCTCTATTTTCGGAAAATTCAATAACTTCCTCATAGGTAAGTCTACGAAGTTTAATTTTTTCACCATTGAGATTAGGATACGGAATATAACCAGAGGGAATAATATTTAGGCTAACATGCATTTTTTTTAATACTCCTTTATAGTTTGTAAATAGGAAAATAATTGAGGATTTTTAGGAAGGATTAGTTTGGCTGGAGACCTACGATGGATAAACCTACATCTATTGAGATTGTTTCACCGTGGCTGCTGCCGAGTGAATAATTGAAAGTACCATCTGGTAAAACGAGTAATGAGTAAGATTTTTTAACTGAACCATCAATACCTTGTAATTCTAGTGTTGCTTCCTTAGCTGCATTATTATCATTGAGTAGTGCAGTACCCCAGCTATTAGGACGTAATACTTGAAACCATTCTTCAAAAAAAGTATGTACTATATACTTATCTGTTTCATAAATAGATATAGTTAAATGACCTCTACCAGCCTTTTTAGGGTAAGTAAAACCATAAGGCCCATATTCTACTTTTCCATTTTCAAATTCCATTAAACTAGTACCTACTTGGTGACAAGGCATAGGTCCTGGAAACCCAGAAATGGTTAAATCCCACATATAATTTCTAGCAAAGGGAAGTAACCCTATCCATGTATCAGCAGTTGTTATCATTTCCTTTCTCCTTTATATTAAAGGAATGGTGGTTTAAGTTATTATCCACCATAGTGTAATTTTGTAAACTAGTTTATATCTATCTTTAACGACTAGTTTTAACCTCGTGTTGCATAGGCATAAGATACCGTAAAAGAAATAGTATAAATACCTTCTTTATCAGAAGTAGTAGTAGGAAGTTCTAAACTTCCAGTAAGAACACAGTTGTGCATAGTCCAAGTAACTTTAGGTGTACCATCTAACTGATTAAGCATAATCTTTAATTCTTGAGTATAACCTTCACCAGTTGAAGCAGGTGCAGTTGTATGAGTACCACGTTGGTCATCCCATATAACAAGGCCAGCATCAAATAACTGAGTTATAATATCAAAGCTATTATTTTCAATCAACTCAAACGTAATATCATTCCATGTTTTAGCACCTGATTCAGGAATTGTGAAAGCCCTTACATTTGTTTCAACTTTAGATATATCATAGCTAGGTTGTCCAGAACTAGAACACCTAAAGTTAAAACCTGATAAACCCCCAAAACCAGGAAAGCTAACATCCCATAGATATGACCTTGCACTTGGCCCACTACTAATAACATTATCAGCAGTTATAGTCATAACAATAATCTCCCTTTAAATATTAATTACCCCATTGTAGCATATGCGTATGCTACAGTAAATGTAACAGTATATATTCCTTCTTTTTCTGAAGCAGTATTAGGAAATTCTACGCTTCCTGCTATAACACAATTATGTAATGTCCATGTTACTACTGGTGAACCAACTAAGTTATTAAGCATAATTTGTGTATTATTAGTCTGACCACCACCAGTAGATGCTTCAGCATAACCATGAACACCAGTAGTATCATCCCAAACAACTAGACATTCATTGAATAGTGTTTTAATAATATAATATTTATCATTCTCAATTAATTCAAACGTAATGTCATTCCATGTTTTAGTACCAGATTCAGGAATTGTAAAACCTCTAAGATTTGTTTCAACTTTAGCTACCTCAAAGCTAGGCTGTGCAGAAGTGGAACATCTAATATTAAATAATTCACCACCGCCTGGTATCTGTACATCCCATAAATATGATCTAGCTGTTGGTCCACTACCGATAATATCATCAGCAGTTATAGCCATAGAATCACCTTAAATTATCCACTTAATTGAACTGTTTTAAAATCAATACCAGTCTGAGTTATAACAATTCTGTTGTAAATATATTCAACTGCTTTAGTAGGCTGAACATACGTGTCAACATTCATAATGTAGTTATCAATATCTTCAGGGGAGTTATTAGTTAAATCACAGACAACATTAAAAGCATAAACACCATTCTGATTTTGAATCTGGGTCATATAGTTTCTGATACCTACTCGTACTAAATTTCTTGTAGAAACATCATTAAGTTCAAATTCATATGCTTCTAAGAATGCTTCAATACCTTTTTCAATAACTATAAGTAACCATCTTACATTAGCTCTATCTAATGCTGAAGGAATAGCATATAATGTTTTTTGACCCCAAATTACAATACCTGTACCTGGTTTATAACGTATTGCATTAATGTTATTATCATATAATACATTTCTTTCCCCGAGTGTGTAATGTGTATATACATCAAGTACTGGTAATGAACCACGAGTCCAACCAGCAGCTGGGTACCAAGGATAGAATTGGTCACAAGTATAACTAAATGCACCAGCAATATAACCAGTAGGTGGAACCCATCTTTCTCTACCGTTGTATGTATCATATATCTTTAGCCACCCAGCATACAGTCCAGCAAAAGAAGTATTGATATTCAGCTGATATAATCTATAATTAATGAGGTTATTAATATAGTTAGTTGATTCTTCGATATGTAATGGAAAATGATAAATACCATAACAGTCACCACGTCCCCTATAAAGTGGTCTATCACTAAATTGGGCAATAGCTACCTGATAAGGCACACTTCCAAGTGTATCCATAATCAGACTTACATTAATATCTTCTTTATTAGAGAAAGTGTTAAGGGCATTAATAAAACTTCCTACATTAACTGCTAAACCATTACCTCCACCAGATAAAAATATTAAACTTGATTGGTCATAAACACATGAAGCATGTTCTAATGAAGCACTAGCACAAGCCATAGTTTGTAATTCAGGAAGGGTATTTGCTAATACTCTAATGTAATAGGATAGACCATTAATTTTATCTTCCATAAAAAGTGCTTGACCATAGCCATCATTTTTTGTGACATTAGAAATAGTCCAATTGTCAGAAGTACCTTGAATAGTATAATTATTATTTCCAAGATCAACTTGTTGATAAACATCTAAATCAAAAATATTATTAATACAATCAATATTTTTAATATCAAATGCTACACTATTTGCCCAAAGGCCTTGAGAATCACTATATACTACTGCATAGTCAGCAGCTTCAGAAATATATTTAACAGTAAGATTATTAGTTGGAGTATAACTTGATACTAATACAAATTCAATATTAGGATTTGTAGGACTATCATACATTACCCTACCAGGTTGAGCAAGATAACTACCTGCGGTGTCATGAATTAAAGCACCTGTAACAGGGTCATTCCAATTAGCCTCTACAATATACCCATTTCCATCTGCCCATGCTATAAGTTTAGTGCCATCATAAATTTTTACTGTTGCACCATTGCCATTTGTTGTATCTACACCCTGTTTTGTTTGATCCTCTAAACCAGTAGAAGGATTAATTGGGTGTGGTAAAGGTGTTACCAGAGGTGCAGGTACAAGAAAATCTTGAAATGTACGATATTCTGATTGATTCATAGTAGGTGTATAACTATTACTAACATAATATCTAAAATTTAGACTAGTTACTACCGTATATGAAGAAAGAACATGAAAAGTATATGTACCATCATTAAAGTTAAAAGTATTAGCTGTACCATAGCTAGTATCAATTACTGTACCAGTTAAGTCTTGAAAATTACCTGCAAAATCAATCCATGCTAACAGTGTTGTACCATCATACAGAAAAGTAGTTGCATTAGCCTGAGTACCATAAGTAGGTGCTAATACTGCTGTACCAAGAGTACCTGTATAGGGATTATGAGCAGAGGGAGTATCTAAAATTTTACTATTAATTGTATAATAATTAACTGCTACAGTACCTTGACCTTTAATAAATACATCAGGTAGTGCATAGAATATAAATTCACCATTTACGTTATTAAACATTGATGGTTCTAATGGGTCAACAAATATAATATCTGGTGCATCAACAAATGCCCCATTATTACCAGCATAAGCATATACTGTACCATCTACAGTAAGTATAATAGGTTGGTCAATAGGTGGTAAAGGATTAATTGTACCAGGAAGTGTACCCTGAAATTCAACTTCACTTTTAGTATTTAGTGTAATTGAAAGTGGTCTACCACTCCAATTATATCCAGTAGGGTCTAAATAAATAGATTTTGTAATATCATTATACAGTAATTCATCTTGAAAAGATAAATTAGGAAGTCCCCAAACTGCCCAAATAGTGACACCTTTTGGTGGTGCTGTAGCAAAGGTAACTGTTACCTCACCAGTAATATAATTAACTGTATTTACTGCACCAACATCATTAGAAATAATATAGAAAGGATCACCACCAATGATAGAACCAGTCTGACTAGTTGGTGAAGTTTGTAAGTCATAACCTACTTTTCCTTCATCAACATAGATTGAAACAGTGTTAGGAAGACACCTTCCAAATGTTAATTTTCCTGAGAATACTGTAGTAATATTATCTGCAGTACCAATGGCGACTGGAAAAGAAGAACCAATTAATGCACCACCATAAGTAGCTTCATTAGCTACTCGCATAACCCAACAATTTTGAGATTTAGTAAGGAAGTTTGAAAGAATATAGTAAGCATCACAAGAAGCTGGTCCAGGTTTACCTAAACGCAAGTCTGCTTGATCCTGTCTACTAATAAACATTCTTTCCCCAACCAAACCCTTTTCAAATGTACCTATAACTAGTCCTGTTTCTCCTTGATAAGAAGGAACTCTAGCAGACAAGTCATACTCAACGGTATATATCTGTGGAGAGGCCATCTATTACTCCTTTCAGGTTGATTTAGAAATTTTAAGTGTACCAGAATATTTATTCTGCACATATTTATACTGTGCATTTGTCATATTGTACGTATGTACTGAATTAGGATGTATAACTATCATATTATCAGGTGAAGGATCATCTTCTAGATCAATAATTATTTGAACAGAAGATAAATTCCTGATAATATATAAAGATACTGTAGTATTTGACATAATTACTCCTTTCACAGAGTGACTAACTTTAAGGAATTAGTAAAATTAATTTTCCTAATAACTTTTTCTTGTGTTGTATAAATCATATATGTACTAAGTTTAAAAGAACCATCTAAAGCATAGTACTTACCTTTACCATCGTAGTCTTTACTTTCCAAACCTCTAGCTGATGTAGATAAAGGTGACATTTCAGTTATAGGGGTTATATAATCACCTTGTATTTCCTCACTGTTAAATTGAACAGTTATAAAAGGCTGTAACCCTAATGAGAAATAAAAACTAATAAAATTAAAATATTCAGTCATACTACTGCTTATCAAAGCTATAGTTATACTTAAATCAATGGGAATCGCAGTTGATACATCAGCCATAGTAAAATTTGTATTATAATTTCCCTTGATTCTATCTGCTTTCTTTACAGTAGTCGTATTTTCTATGTCAGTACAGTAATATGATATAATTGGTAATTCTATTGGTAAATTATTATCATGTAAGTATGAAAAAATACTATCTTTATCATGATAAACTATTTTATTTTCACTTAAACCAGATTTTTTAGCTAATTCTGAACCTAAACAAGCTAGCGTAGATTCAATCATTAATATTATCCTAAAAAAAGCCTTCACTCCTAAAGAAGATGAAGGCTCTTTATTTAAAAATAAATAGTTAATTCTTTGGAATGAGTATCTGTATTTGTTATCGTAACACTGTTCAAATTATTTGCTACAATAGATAAAAACCCACAATTAAAAAATGAAATAACTTGATTAGATGTATTAGATAAAGCTATAGTTAAACAATCCTCATTACATAAAACTATTAAATAAGAACTTGATGTTAAAGATATAGAACCTGACATACCAGAACCCAAAATTAATTGTTTAGAAGTCATTCCTTGGACAGATAAGGATCTATCAAAAGAATTAACTTGAGTTCTGGCTTTTGAAGTAGAATAAGTTAAAATAGAATTTATAGCCAAAGTAGGCATAATTAATCCTCATCTTCTTTTTCTTCTGGTTCTTCCCCTGTTAAATATGAATAATCAGGATTTATTAAAATAGTACTACTATGCATTTCACTTTCATCATCACCAGAAAAATCTAAATCATCTTCAATACCATCAAGACTCTCTTCATCTTCCATTGAGGCTTTTAATGAAAGTAAACTTTTAGCCAAACCATTCATTAGTGCATCAACATCATTTGAGGCAGATACCTTAATAAATAGTTCGGCAGCACTTCTATTTTTTCCAGCTTTTGCCAAGGCATAAGCCTTTAAAAGATTAGTCCCTGCATTAATAATTTCTTGAGACATTTTAATCCCCCAATTTATCAGACTTTGATACCATATGCAATTGATTGAGCATTAGCGAGTACCATAGAACAAACTTGGTCAAGAAACCAACCCTTCTTTGCTTCACCTTCAGAATATCTATTAATAGGCTCAACATCCATAGAACCACGAACAGTAAAAATACCATGATTGATAGGTGCGCCAATAATAAAAATTTCACCTGGGTTCAATACTTTCAATGTAGGCTGACGGAATGAGTCAGTAGTAATGGTTACACCATAAATAACACCAAGATAACCATCCTGTAACAATTCCCATTTAGTAACAGGGTCCATAACACCAGAGAAGTCAGTATTACTTGCAATATCAGGCATAAGCGTAGCTGACAAGTAACAGTTAACTGCAGGAATACCCCATCGTGATACTTGATTAATAAGTCTAGCAAGTACTGCAGGTGTAAAAGTAGAAAAGTTCTGAATGGTGTTACGAACTGGTGCAGCCTGAAAAGCCATATTTTTCCAGCAACGATCCTCAGCAACCATTGTAGCTTCTAATGCTTCTTCATATTTCTCACCGAGTAAGTCACCAGGAAATCTACCGATTTCAGCAGTATCAATAAGTACATAACCATTTATATGAAATTCAGGTGGAAGAATTCTTCTCTGACGAATTTCACTTGCCATAACAACTGAGGGAGAAGTAGCAATGAAACCAAGAATATTTTTTTCACGTACAATTACTTCATTGTTTTCACCCTGTCCAATATTACGAAACTGCATGAAACGTCTTACAAGACCTTCACGCATGGTAGTTTCATCAACTTCAGCAGCAAAGGCTTCACCAAGTACCTGCATAGATTTACCAGAATGGTCATTCATGGCTTCAATTAAGACTTGATTACGTTCACGAATTTTCTCAGAAGAATCAGCAGCAGACGCTTTAACAAAAGCACCTGTTTCATTAGCCTTCATTGCATTTCCAATCTGCATAAGAAGATCAGCAGTATTAGAAGCATTTATCTCACCTTTGTTATCAGTAAAAGCATTAGCTTGACCAGGAAGTTTGGTTCTACCAATAGCAAAAGGTTCTTTTTTCTTTGTATCAATCACTGTATTTCTATAAGGATTAACCATTTTTTTAATTCTCCATATTTTGTGTAAAACTTTTAAGTTTTAAGTTATTATTTACAAAAGCCGGATAGTTTATGCCGGCTTTAGTATTTTAATTAAACAAATCGTACTCCAATATATGGAATATCAGCAGTAGGAATATGTGTAAGTACACAATCAAGAACAGTACCACTACCAGTATCTGTCAACATACCATTAGCACCAAGCATAACAGGGGAAGATTGTGTCCAACCAGCAGAAGCATCAAACTGATCTGTAAATACTTCGCCTCTAAGAATAACACCAGTTGTACCAGTAATAGCAGAAGGTGTAAAACTAGTATACATAGCCTGATTATTAAACATAAGATCCAAAGAAGTAGGATTATATTTATATGTAATAGACATAAGTAACCCAGCTTGGGCAGCATTGAAGGTCAATGAAGTACCTGCAATACTGTAAGCAGTAGCAACAGTAGAAGGATCCCCGATGGTCAAACCAACAGTACCATTATTAACATAAATCTGTGCTGGGATAGAACCATTTGCAGCAACAGGAATGTAAGAAAGATTAATTGTATAAGGTGGGGTAGCAGGAACATTATAATATTCTACTGTGGTCAATACAGTTGGTGTCAAAGTATAGCTGTAAGAAAACCCAACGAAACGTTCACCTACCACACCCTGGCAAGGATAAACATACTCAAATCCATTATCTAATGCGCTAACGAGAGCTAAACCTTCAGCAGTTACTTGATAACCAGGCTGAATAGGAAGCTCTTTACTGTCCATTATTTTAGTTCGTCCAATAAAATTAAACATAAAAAAATCTCCTTTAAAAATTAATTTGTTTCAATTATTTGAATTTAATACGATCTCTATATGTATTCACAGATGTTTTAACCATACTTCTATTAAGTGAAGAATTAGCAGTTATTTCACTAGTAGAAAAGGGAAGATTACCAGCTTTTAATTTAGCTTTAAACTCTTTCTTTTCAAGATCTTCTTCTGTAATCATAGCATTAACTGTACCACTAGCTTGAATAGTAGCTTTAATTGCAGAATAAGATTCTTCTTTCTTATACATAAGTTCTGTGGCTTTGGCTATGATAGAAGAAAATACAACTGGTCCAGCATTGAGAAAAGAGGCTTCAATAGCCTTCTTCGTATCTGATTCTGGCATACCCCTTGAAACAAATTCATCATAGAAACTTGCCTTGAGTTCTTTATTTAAATCTGAATACACACCTTTCGCAGAACCTTCAATAGCAAGTGCCATACAATCTTGGAATTTAGGAAGAATAGTAGATTGAAGTCTTTCAAATGCCATACTTTCTAAATCAACAGAATTAATAAGTTTTTTGGATTTAAAAATTTCACCATTAAAATCTTTAATCGCACTAGCTAAAGTTGTTTCTTTTACTCTATTAAGAAAAATTTCAGGGAATCTAGCATTATCAAAAATGAGGTGAGAATCAGCACTCATTCGTGATTTTTTTAATTTCAAGAAAGGCTGACCATTATGGAAGAACATCCATGTTGGTTCAGGATTACTAAGAAAAGATGCTTCAATACCTTCTTCAGTTACATTATCAACACCATTTGCATTATCTGCATTAGAATCATAAGGTAATTCTTTTACTTCATCATCATTAATTTCTGGTTCATTTTCACTGTACTCGGTAGTAGAATTACTTGTATCATCATCTACTTCTGAATCACCTGTGTTACCATGAATTTTATCAGTCTTAGCTAAAACACCTTTTTCTTTCATTAAATCAACATATTCGGATGGGTCAAAATCTTCATCCTCTTCTTCAGAAGCTTCCATTGTTAAATGGTTATTTTCAGATTCAAAACCAGGATAATCATTTACATCTTCACTTGGTTCTGTATCAGAAGCAGAATCAACTGTATCTGCTTTAATCAATCTAAGAGCTTTCTTTAACTTTGATACAGCACTAGCTGTTATTTCATCACTACCACTGTCACTACCACTGTCACTACCACTGTCACAACAACTACCATCATCACATTCTTCTTCACAATCATTGGCTCTAATCAATTTTCGTTTGTTTCTTTTATGACTAGCAGAAATATATTCTGTTTCATCAATAGTGTCTTCTACATCATCTGTACCATTATTATCACTACCTGTTTCACTAGAAGCCTGGTCATCACTATCAGTACCTTCATCCTCAGATGCCTTAATGAGTCGAAGTGCTTTCCTCAATTTAGCTGTAGCAGTGGTAAGTGTTTGATCTGAAACAGTACTATCTAAATCATCATCCTCTGAATCACCACAACCATCACCACATTCAGTATCATTTCCTTCTGCTGCTTTGATAAGACGAAGGGCACGTTTCAATTTAGATGTAGCAGTTAAAACATCATCACGATTTACATAATCATGTGTTTCACTACTCAATTCATCATCTGATTCATTAGCTAAATTATCATCAGCGTCATCAGTATAAGAATCATTACCTGCCATATCTTGTGATCCACGATAAGAATCTTTAAGATTACTATTATCTTTATCATTGATGTATGCTGCTTCTAAATCTTCATATTCTGATTCATTAAAAGTATCATCATCATCTTCATCTTTCATAGCCATAGACTTATCAGTGTTAGCTTTAATTCTTTTAAGTCTTTCCCTGCTATCTTTAAGTCTAGCATTAGCCTGTACGACCTTAGGGCCTGGTCGTTCATTATTTACTGCTGAATCATAAAATTCTTCTTCAAAATCTTGGCTTACAGGTGTATTATCTTCATGATCCTCTGATGCATCAGCAAATGTATCTTCATCTGATTCAGGTGATGGGTCATTAACATTCATTGGTGAATTCCCAATATTTCTTTCATTATTCATTCTTGAATTATAAAATTCTTCAGTATCTTCATCTGCAACAATTTTAGCAGAACCACAATGACTACAAAACATAGTAGCTGCCAATTGAGCATTTGATTTAAGTGAATTAGAATAAATATAACTTTTACACTCAACACATTTTAATCTTGGTTCCAAAGATGAAGAAGTAGCACTCAACATAACAGGCAGTGAGTTACCTTTCAACTTTGAAAAACAAATTGGACAAAAATTATCTTGTCTAGCTACAACAAGAAATTTGTCACAACAGGTACACTTAACTTTTGCTAACGCATCAGGTGAACTTGCGTAGATAAGTATCGGTTTCTTTGCCATAAAACTTCCCTCCAAAAAGGTTTAAATTGGATTGCCAACAGCAGTAATATCAGCTGGGTCAGCAACCCAACTATTTTCTATAAAAACTGGATCAACTGCTGATATGTAGTGTAACTTATTATTAACAATATTTCCATACGATCTTAATTCAGTATAATCACCAGGGCATTTACAAGTACGTTCAACACCAGGCCCTAATAAATTACCACATAAAGAACATCTAAAAGTAGTACATACTGCACCCATTGAGAACTGATTGGTTTTAAGTTTTAAAATTTTTTCAGTTAATTCTGGGTATTTTGTTCTATCAAAAGCTGATAATACATTTACTTTATATAAATTATAAGCTGGCACATATGTCAAAGAAGCATCAAGATTAATTCCTTTAGCCTCAAGAAAATTATCATTCTTATGCTCAACATATGTAGGACATCCAACAAAAGTAGAATATCGTTGTCTTTTATACTCTGTATCAAAATCTAATAGTGAACCCATAGAAAATGATTGGTTTCTTCTATTGGGAATACCAGAAGTTATAACAGGTACAGGTATTACAACATAATCTTTTATATTAGCAGATATCTGATACTTTAATGAAGCTGCTTTCAACCATGAAATATCTACTGGCCTATTAAGGCCACTAGCCTTTAAATCTACTACTTTTTTTCTTTTATCAGAATAAACCTCTTGTTTATACATTTCAACAGGAGGAACATCATTCTCTACATAATTACCATAAATCCTTACTTTTTCCACATTTCCCCCTAGGTGAACTACGCATAGCTGAAGCACCTGCGTTTTATGAAACCCACTATAATTCTAAATTTAGATATTTT
>CAIYVW010000008.1 GCA_903929735.1 uncultured bacterium | reverse complement strand
TACTTACAATACAACTCCTTATAATCCAGTTATAGGTCCAGGTTACAATAACAATCCATCTTATACTTACAATACAACTCCTTATAATCCAGTTATAGGTCCAGGTTACAATAACAATCCATCTTATACTTACAATACAACATCATACAATCCCGCAATGGGTCCTGGTTATGATAGTAATCCGTTATATAATTACAACACCACATCTTATAATCCTTCTCCTGTTAATTATAATCCATATCAGTCTTATCTTACTTATTAAGAATAATAAAAATCCCTTTGATAGATTATCAAAGGGATTTTTATTATTCTTCTAGTTGAGGCTTCTCAACTGTTTGTATTTCTATGCTGATAGCTTCACCTGTTATTCTCATAACGTCTTTGTCTATTTTTCTAAATTCATGATTGGATTTATTAAAATGATTTACAGTAGTTTCGAGAGCATTACCAAGCTTTTGATGCATCTCTTCATAGGTTCTTAAATGCTTTCCTAATTCACTAACTCTCTTAACTATATCTTTTGCACTTTCTTCTATCTGCATGGCTTTAAGACCTTGTAGAACAGTCTGTAAGTAAGCTAGGAATGAAGTAGGAGATACTATTATGACTTTATATTTACTTGCTGCTCGCTGGATAAGATTCTCAGTATCTTCGTTAACCGCTCCAATTTTATTTATAAGTAGGTCGTAATAAATAGCTTCGTGTGGAATGAACATAAATGCAAAGTCCATCGTTCCTTTATCTGGCTGTATATACTTAGAAGTTTCAACAATTCTATTTTTCAAATCATTTACAAATACTTTTTCTAGTCTATCTTTCTCTGTTTTGTCATTTGTCTCGGAAATTCGATTGTAATTTTCAAGAGAGAATTTTGAATCTATAGGGATTACTTTATCTTTTACAAATACTGCTGCATCGACAATGGTACCATCTGGAAAAGGATACTGCATTTGATAACTACCTGGAGGCATTATATTCTTGAGAAGTGTTTCAAGATAATATTCACCAAGAATTCCACGTTGTTTAGGATTCTTTAATATGTCCTGAAGGTTTTGAAGTTGATCTGCAAATGAAACAACTTGTTTATTTGTCTCATCTAGACGAGTTATTTTTTCAGTTATATCAGCTATTATTCTTGAAGTTTCAGTTGACTGGAAACGCATTGTTTGATTTATTTCTTTTTGAGATTCACCGAGTTTGCTATCTATAGTGCGTGATAGTTCATTGATTTGGTTGAGTAGAAGTTGGACAGAGTTATCACTTTTTTCTTCTGGTTTTTTCTTTGTAATAAAGATTAATCCAACTATAAGTCCGATTATTATTATAAAAAGAAGAATTATAATTAAAGTATTCATATTATATTAATTTACCTAAATAACTTTTTAAAGTATATATCCAGTCTTCTTCATTATCCGGATTTTGTTCTTTTTGAGCTAGCATCCATTCTAGATATCCTCGATCAATAGATGCTACTTCTTCTACTGTTTTACCGTTATGTTTACCGAAATTAAATATACTCATGAGTGACGGTCTTGAAGAAATATCTATCATTTTTTCTATAGCTTGTTCTTCTGTTATGCTATCTTCCTTTATAATTTTATTTAACAATCTTTCATAAAGTCTTTCTAATACTAAAACATCTCCTAAAGCATCATGTGCTTCAGCTTCTATTTCAATATCTAGATAGTATCTTAAGAACTGGAGTTTGTATTGAGGTATGACATTATCCTTATCCAAGTATCTAGCAACTCTTAATGTGCATATAAAATTTGCAGGTATAATGTCTTCTTTGTTTATAATAGCGAGGTCAAACTTTGCATTATGAGCTACGACAACAGAATTTGGATCTTCAAAAAGTAATTTTATTGTTCCATAATTGGTACTTTCTTTAAAAGAAGGCTTATCTGCTACCATTTTATTTGTTATATGAGTAATAGCACTAGCTTCAGGTGGTATGGGTATTGACGGCTTAAAAAGTTCATTAAAAGTCATACCTGTAGTTTTATATGCTAACTGACAAACAAAATCCTTTTTAGGTTCATTGCCTGTTGTTTCAGTGTCAAAAAATATAATTTTTTTAATCATACTGGTATTCTATCATAAATTTGTTACAATATAAGCATGTCATTACATGAACAAATCAAAAATAATATAAAAGAATATATGAAAGCGGGTGATAAGATTCGCCTAGAGGTTATGAGAGGTCTAGTTACTGCTTTTATGAATGAGCTGGTATCAACTGGTAAAACGCCTCAAGATATTTTATCAGATGAAGATGTTATTAAAGTAATAACTCGTTTGTCTAAGCAAAGAAAAGATTCTATCGAGCAATTTACTAAGGGGGGAAGAATGGACTTGGTTGAGGAAGAGTCTAAGCAACTTTCTATCTTGAATGAATACCTTCCTAAGCTTATGGAAGTAGGAGAGATTGAAGAAATTGTTAAAAATAAAATAAAAGAATTACCTGTTAAAGATCCAACAAAAAAGGGGATGTTTATGGCTTCCGTTATGAAAGATCTGAAAGGTAAAGCTGATGGTTCTATTGTGAAAGAAGTAGTTGATCGTTTATTTATTTAAATTATAAAAGTATGAAAATTATTTTACATTGGATTATAATATCTTTCTCTGTGCTTGTTGCTACAAGAATTATTTCAGGTATAAATGTCTCTCCTTTGTGGGTTGTTCTTATAGTGGGAGCGTGTTTAACTTTATTTAACATGTTTATTAAGCCTGTAATTAGCATCTTAACCTTACCCTTAAACATAGTAACGCTAGGATTATTTTCTTTGGTAGTTAATGGTTTGCTTTTCTGGTATCTTGGTACAATAGTGAAAGGTTTTACAGTAAGTGGTTTTTATTCAGCTTTCATAGGTGCCTTATTTGTTTCTGTTATAAATTGGATGCTTAAGAAAGTATTTAATTTTGATTTTTAATATTTTATGGATCATATTTCTATCGGAGCTATAAGGCATTTTGTGGAGATTCATGCCGTCATTGCTTACTTTATTCTGTACTTGGGGGTGATAATAGAAGGAGAGATAGTAGTTATCTTTGCTGGAATATTTTCATATTTAGGATCAATCAATCTTTTTATGGCTTTCATATCTGTAATATTAGGAGGAGCTACAAAATCTTTAATTGGTTATGCTATAGGATTTTATTTAAATAAGCATCACTCTCACAGACCATTCATACATAAAATAGAAAGAAGAATTTCTTACTTTCTTCCACGTTTTAAAGAGAAACCATTTTGGTCTATTTTTATATCAAGATTTTTTATCCTTGGTGTCGGTTGGTTTACATTAATATATTCAGGATATAAGAAAACTTCTATTAAAATGTTTGTAAGGGCTGAAGCCTATTCACTGGCGCTTTGGTCTATTGGTTTTCTTGCATTAGGTCACTTCTTTAGTTTTACAGCATTGTCTATAAGTCGTGATGTTCGTAAATTCATAGGAGTGATACTTATTTTCTTTATTCTTTTCTTTATTTTAGAAAGAGTGGTTGCTTTTATTGTTGAATTATTTAATACTAAAGATGATTTAAGTTTTGAAGAATAAAATGTCAATTTTTAATAAAAAGAAAATATGTGTAACTCATGACGGAACATTTCATTCTGATGATCTTTTTGCTACAGCAGTGCTTTATATATTAAATAATGGAAATATAAAAATAATTCGTTCTAGAAATAGAGAAATGATAAAAAGAGGAGATTATGTTTATGATACAGGAGGTGAATATGATGATACTAAAGATTTTTTTGACCATCACCAGAGGGGTGGTGCAGGTTCTAGACCAAATGGTGTTCCTTATGCTTCTTTTGGTTTAGTTTGGAAAAAATATGGACCAGAAATATGTGGCAGTTCTGAAGTCTCTGATAAAATAGATGAAAAAATAGCACAACATATTGATGCAATAGATAATGGTCTTACTTTTACAAATCCTATATATGGAGGCTCTATTCCTTACGGCCCAGATGTTGTGTTTATGAATAATAAACCAACTTGGAAAGAACAAGGCAAAAGTTTGAATAAAATTTTCAAAGAACAAGTGAAGAGAGTTTCTAAATTTTTATTAAGAGAAATAGAAGTTGCAAAATCAGACCTTGAAGCTATTAAGATAATGATGGATGCATATAATAAATCAGAAGATAAAAGAATTATTATAATAGAGCAAGATTTCCCTCGTTATCTTTACCAGAATACCTTATCGAAAGTACCTGAACCTACTTATTTAGTTTTTCCTTCTGGACATAGCAGTATGTGGAAAGTTGAAGCAATAAGTAAATCAGAAGATACAATGGAGAATCGGAAGATGTTTCCTGAATCATGGAGGGGTTACTTAGATGGAGATCCTAAACTTAAAGAAATTACAGGAGTTTCAGACGTTGTCTTCTGTCACAAGAGTGGTTTTCTTATCGTGGCTAATTCAAAAGAAGGAGCAATAAAACTTGCTGAAAAAGCATTAATAGCGTAAGGTGTCAATACAATATGTTTATCGATGAAATAAAATTTTTTGCAAAAGCAGGCCGCGGTGGAGACGGGGTTGTTCGTTGGCGTCGTGAAAAATTTATAGATAAAGGTGGTCCCAATGGTGGGGATGGAGGTAGAGGTGGAAGTGTTATCGCTGTAGCTGTTCAAGATATACATCTTCTTTCTAAATATAAACATAAAAAAGAGTTTAGATCTGACCCAGGAGAAGAAGGTGCAGGAGGAAGTCGTCATGGTAAAGACGGTAAGGATTTGTTGATAGAATTTCCAGTAGGTTCTATTATTACAAATATAGAAAGTGGCGCTTCTGTTTCTTTAGATACTGTAGGTCAAAGAGAGTTATTACTTAAAGGGGGAATGGGAGGTTATGGTAATGAACAATTTAAGACTTCTATAAATACAACTCCAACTACTGCTACAAAAGGTAAGATGGGAGAAGAAGGTAATTTTAAAATAGAACTTGAACTTTTTGCTGAGATAGGACTTGTAGGGTTACCTAATGCAGGTAAGTCTTCTCTTTTAAATGCGATTACCAATGCTAATGCAAAAATAGGAAGTTATCAGTTTACTACTCTTGATCCGAATCTTGGCGATTTCTATGGACACATTATTGCTGACATTCCAGGACTTATAGAAGGAGCATCGGAAGGTAAAGGTTTAGGGATAAAATTTTTAAGACATATAAAGAGAACTCAAATGCTAGCACATCTAGTATCGCTTGAGAATGAAAAGCCTATGGCTGTTTATAAACAGATTCGCAAAGAATTGGGATCTTATGACAAAACCTTATTAGAGAAAAAAGAAGTTATAATTCTTACAAAAACTGACCTGGTGACTGATGTTAAAAAAATAGAAAAAGTTAAAAAAGAATTTGAAAAGTTAGGAGTTCCAGTATTTACTTTATCTTTGTTTGAAGATCAATCTTTAAAGAAGTTGATAGATGGTCTTGTAAAATTGTTAAGAAAATAATATAGTAAGTAAATCTAACAGCGCCCTGTTAGCTCAGCTGGTAGAGCAGCTCCCTCTTAAGGAGATGGTCGGGGGTTCGATTCCCTCACGGGGCACAACAATAAAAACTGTCATTTTAATTGACAGTTTTTATTTATTTTATATTTATAAATGATATAATATAAAACATGAAAGAATTTAATTCAAATATAGAGAATCATCATGATGATCATCCAGAAGGAGAGTTTCATGCAGAGTATTTGGAGGATTTTAAAAAAGGACAAATGGACCAAGATGATGATTTTAATTTTTTATCAGAAGAAGAAATTGCTTCATTGGATGAAAATGAAAAATATGATTATTACCAGAGACTGGATAAAAAGTCAGAACAAGATGAATCAAAAAAATTAAAAAGAATGGAAGAAGAAGCAGAAGATAAAGCTAAGGATGAATACAAAGAATCACTAGATAGATTGTACGAGAAAGATGATAGTGAACCTTACTGGCAAAGATAGATAAAAACCCCTTATTTATAAGGGGTTTTTATCTTAAAAAGAGAAAGTATAAAATGCTTGACTTCTTTATTTATATGTATATAATAGTTCTTACAGTCTGGATGTATGTCTAGCTGTTTTATTTTTCTTTGAAATTTATATAGTTTTGTATCACAAATTAATCAAGCCCGCTTAGTTCAGGTGAACTAAATGTGGCAACGCAAATAAGTAAGTCTCACAACGTGTGAGACGATAATCCAGTTTAAGGAAGCAAAAGTATTTTTTCTTTTGTTCCGTTCTATTTTTAAGTAGAGTTTGATCCTAGCTCAGGATGAACGCTGGCGGCGTGGATAAGGCATGCAAGTCGAACGGACTTTTTATTTTCCAGAGATGAGATTATATCAAATCAAAGGTCGTTTAAAGTTAGTGGCGAACGAGGTAGTAATACATAGGAACTTCCCCCTAAGTCGTGAACAACTCACCGAAAGGTGAGCTAATACACGATAGTCTCTCCGGAGTAAAGTTTTTC
>CAIYVW010000007.1 GCA_903929735.1 uncultured bacterium | reverse complement strand
CATTCATGATTTAACATTATATACCAAAATACCTTCTAAATCAAAGGTTTTACAGCATTTGCAAAATAGGCTTATTTATCAATGTTAAATTACATTATTTAACATTCTGTGGAGTTTTCAACATATCCAAAATCACACCCCTGTCCATTGTTCTTTGCACTCCGGACAGTATGCAAATCCTGTATGTTCAAATGCATCAGTAAATCCATTTGGTTGATACATTTGCTCCTTTTCACTCCACACAAACTCATCATCAATAATTGTCTCCACAAACTTACGCTCACAGCCACAAAATTGGCAGGCGTGTTTTGGAAATTTATTTGTCTTACTTTTCATACTCAGATCATTGATCGAAGCTGATATGAAGTCAATTGATTCTTTACTTTTCGCTTTTTGAGGAATAATGTTCTGTTATGAGCGAATTTTTTATACAAGTATCGGCAATGATAATCGGGACCATTATTCTTGGGTGGATGGGCTTTGGTGGTGGTAATCACAAGGTGACCATTCAAAATGGCAGACATTCAACAAAGAAATGGAAGGTAGTAATACTCGTTGGTATTTTAATGATCGTTAGCGGTTTATCCCTATTTGCCAATCATTTTCCAGGACAAGGTTTTAATGATCCTTATTCAGGTCTTGGGTTTTCTCTAGCTTTCATAGGAATATTCGTATTACTTATCGGCAGGTTTGGTAGGTGGTGGAGTAAAGACTAACGGAAACTAGCCATTTCCTCGACTGTCGGCTGTGTAATCTTAAACAATCCATCCCTATAATTCGGGATATAAATGTGCTCTTTATTGGTCTTCCAAAAGGTTATTACCTCGCGCACAACGTCGAGCCAAAACAAAAACCCCCAGAAATGGGGTGTTTTTATTTTGGCTCCGTGAGTAAAGTATCTGCATACTTTACTTGGTAGGGGGTCGAAAAGCTTTTCATTTTTCAGTGTTAACTGAAATGAAAAGGTATACTGTTCTCGTAGAAAAAGATATCCATACCCACGGAGCAGATAAAGTCACCTTATTTATTAAGGTGACTTTTAATTGTTTTCATAATATAATTTATATTATGAAAAATAATAAAGGGTTAGCTTCTATTGTAATTGCATTAATGATTGCAGGCGTTTTGGTTGTTGGTAGTGGAATTTATTACTATAAAAATAATTCAGAAAAAAAAGAGAAAAAGAATTTAATCCAGAAAGTCGATACTAATGAGTTAACAAATAATTTAATTAATAAAACCAATCTGCCAACTCCAACTCCAACTCCAACTCCAACTCCAACTCCAACTCCAACTCCAACTCCAACTCCAACTCCAACTCCAACTCCAACTAAGAATAATCAACAAACGAAAGCTAATTCTTTGGTTAATTTAAATGAGATTGGATGTCAGGGTAATAAATTATTCGTAAATTCTGAGAAGTTAGATAATATACCTGTTGATAAAAGTGGAAATTATTCTGCCAAATTTTCTGATCAAGTAGAATTAGTAGCTGTAACAACTGAAACTCAAGATAAGGTTTGTGCTACTGCTATTTCACTTCCTAAAAATAATGGCAATGTAATCTTCGATGCAAGATCTACTTCTAAGGCTCTGTTGTTTATAACATTTGGACTTTATACTAAAACATTAGGTCCAGTGGAAGCTGAGAATGTATTAAATAAAATAGAAAACTTAGATTCATTTACTAATCTTTATATTTTTATGAAAAAAAACCTTTCTAACGGTTATGAAAAACTAGAAAATAATTCTGAGTACGAAACATTATTTAAAAAATGTATTGATGAATTAATTAGTAAAAATTAATGAATAATTAAAATTGAAATAAAAAAACTACTTTTCTGGTGGAAACCCTATTCAGTTAGAGTTTTTTTCCTAAATATAGTTCCCACTTCGTTCCAAACTCGGAGTCAAAATAAAAACTCCCAGAAATGGGGTGTTTTTATTTTGGCTCCGTGAGCGAGTGATTGGTATCACTCGCGTGGTAGGGATCGAAAACCTTTTCCATATGAGTGTACTCGCGAATGGAAAAGGTGTACTGAACCTGTAAGGTTCGATAAGTATAATCACGTCCATACCCACGGAACAAAATTTTAAGCCATATTTTATAATGATCATTTAGACTCGAATGAGTTATTTTTGCATCAAAGATAGGCTACAAACTTGTGGTATAATTATTGGTATTATTAATAAATATAACAATATGGAAAATTTAACAGAAAATGGACAGCTAAATAATATAGAAATAAGTTATAATAAAATATGTAAAATTATTAAAATAGAGATTATTTTAATAATTGTTTCAGTTGTCTCTGGTGTTTGTGGAAATATTTTTTCTTTATTTTTTCTATCTTCAATATTATCCTTTAATTTTTCTTGGGCAGCTATTATATTAGGATATTTGGGTAAAGTATTAAATTATATTGGAATCATATCTTTGATTGCATTATTTATATATAGTCTCGTGAGTATAATCAATACCTATATAATAATAAAAAAAATAAATAAAATAATAATTACTGACGCTCAAGATGTTAATTTAAAAAGT
>CAIYVW010000006.1 GCA_903929735.1 uncultured bacterium | reverse complement strand
TGGTATATCAACAGGAACAGGTAATTCAGCTATACGTTTATTTACTTCTAATGCTAGTACTTCTGGTACAACAGATAATAATCCAACAGAGAAGATGACTATATTAGGGAATGGTAATGTGGGGGTAGGGGTAAGTGACCCTTCTTCTACTATATCTCTTAATGGTTATTCTGATAGAACAATTGGTATGACTAGAAATCAAATACCTTACCCATCACAAAATGGTTATTCTCTGACTATATCAGCAGGAGGTTCTATACAAGGTATACCTGGTTCAAATGGAGGTAAATTAAATTTAGAATCAGGAATTTCATCTGGTAATGGATCTTCAGAAATTGGTTTTTATACTGCTAATCCAGGCAGTTTCGGTTCAGGTGATAATATACCAACTGAAAAAATGAGGATTTTAGGAGACGGAAGTGTTGGTATAGGTAATATTTCTCCAGAATATAATCTACAAGTAGGGAATGATGGAATTTCAGGAGTTGTTGCTCGTTTTGCAAATTCTACTGGAACTTGTGATATTAATCCTACGACTTCATCACTCTCTTGTTCGTCAGATATAAATCTAAAGAAGAATATTATAACTCTTGAAGACAAAGAATTTGCTCTACAGACAATACCAATAGACACATCAAAAACTATTCTAGACAAATTATTAGAACTTACACCTGTAAAGTATAATTGGAATAGTGAATTAAATACAGATAGTAAACATACCGGTTTCATAGCTCAGCAAATGGAGCAAATATTTCCAGACTTAGTTTTGACAGATTCAAAAAATAATCTTAAATCTATAAGTTACGCTAATATCACTCCTTATTTAGTAAAAGGTATACAGGAGATGAATCTAAAAGTTGATAATTTGAAATCTTTTGATATGGATAATTCTTTATCTATGGGTTCTCTTATAAAGAACTTCTTGTCTGATGCTACTAATAATTTACAAATTGTTTTCTTTGGAGAAGTGCATACCAAGAAATTATGTCTTGATGATTTATGTATAACAAAAGATCAATTGCAAAAAATATTAGACCACAGTAATGCAGCTCAAGTTGTTATACCTTCTTTACCACCCACAACAGTTGTCACTACACCTGTAATAACTACGACAGATACTAATCAGATTCCAAATTCATCCTCAACACCAGTTTCTACAAATACTGAATCAGTAGTTCCAACTCCATCACCCGTAACACCAATAATAACTCCAGAAGTAACAAAACCAACTACTGATGTTGTTGCTACCCCGAATACTACAATTTAAGCAATTACTAACTAACTTATGTTTTCATTTCTAAAAAACTTTAAATATTTATTAATTTTTGTATTTATAGCCTGCTCTTTTAAAGTAGAAGCTTCTGTTAGTAATGGCACAATAGATCCGATATATCATAATGCTTTACTTTGTAGAGATAGTTTATGTAGTACTACAACAATTATTAATTTTAAAACAATTCTTGGTAGTATTGTAAATATTTCCGATACAAAAATTACAGGTAATGCTTGGTCCGAGACTTTTGGTTGGGTAAACTTTAGTCCCACTTATGGTGGGGTGACAAATACAATAAATGGTATTGTGGGAGGCTATGCTTGGGGTAGCGAATCAGGTTGGATAAATTTCGCTCCGTCTAAAGGGGGAGTTACTATCAATAATAATGGTCAATTTGTTGGTTATGCTTGGTCTGAAAATTATGGATGGATTAGATTTGATTGCACAGTTTTAAATGCTTGTGTCTCTACTGATTGGAGGCCTGTAGGAGCTAGAAATACTTCACCTGGTGGTGGGGGATCAGCTTCATCAGGTGGTTCAAGTAGTGGGGGTGGTTCATTTTATATACCACCAACACCTCCAGTCACGATAACAACTCCAGAAATTAATTTAATCATTAAACCAGTTAAAAAAGGTATTCATGTTGTTAGAAAAATAAAAACAATAATTCGAAAAGAAGATGTTTTTGTAAATCCTGAACCGCTAGAACAACCACAAATTTTTAATCCTAGTAAAGAGCCTGCAAAGAAACTTATTTCAAGTTTAAGTAAAACTACAAATATTTCAACATCTACTAAAAATTCTTTTTGGAATAACATTTTGAATTTTCTAAAAATGCTATGGAACTTTATTAAAGATAATATTATTTCAAGTTATTTCTTAGGTTTTAGCCTATCTTTTAGTATCTTAGGATTTATCGGTTATATTAATCCATTCTGGATTTTTGTATTTTTAATATTTATTTTTTGGCTAGTAATATTTATATACAAGAAGAAGCACAGGGAAGTTACTCCTATAGAAGAAGGTTAATTACAGCTATAATCCTCTAACTTTTTAAAGATATGAATAAAGAGGGTAAGAGGGCTTGCTTTTTTAAAGTCTTTATAGTAAAGTATTTGCACTAGTCTTTGAGACTATTTTTTTTAAAAACATGCCTACAATCAACCAATTGGTTCGCAAGAGCCGTAAAATAATTAAAAGAAAATCAAAAGCCGTAGCTCTAGCACGTGGTTTTAATTCGATTAAGAATAAGCCTGTTTATTACCCAGCTCCATTCAAGCGAGGAGTTTGTACAAAAGTTTCTACAACTACACCAAAGAAGCCTAACTCAGCTCTACGAAAGATTGCACGTGTAAGACTTACTAATGGTATGGAAGTAACAGCTTATATTCCAGGAGAAGGACACAACTTACAAGAACACTCAGTTGTTATGATTCGTGGTGGACGTGTTAAGGACTTGATCGGAGTTCGTTATCACATAGTTCGTGGACGTCTAGATACAACAGGAGTAGAGAAGCGTCGTCAGTCAAGAAGTCTATATGGTACAAAGACTCCTAAAGCAGCTGTTAAGAAATAATTTTAAATAATATGCGAAGAAAAATAAAAAATAGAAATATAGTTGAACCAGATATAATGTATAACTCTCAAAAGTTAGGCAAATTTATCAACAACATTATGCTTCATGGTAAGAAGGAGACAGCTCGTAAGTCAGTTTATAAAGCTTTTGAAATCATTAAAGAAAAAACTGGCAACCCAAACCCTCTAGAAGTTTTTGATACAGCTTTAAAGAATGCAGGTCCTACAGTTGAAGTTCGTTCTCGTCGTATTGGTGGTGCAAACTATCAGGTACCTCGTGAAGTTCGTCCTGAAAGACGTTTGGCTTTAGCTATGAGGTGGATAATCGGAGCTGCCCGTTCAAAGAAAGGAGCACCTATTCACGAAAAGCTTGCTGAAGAATTAATCCTTGCATCAAAGAACGAAGGAATAGCTATCAAGAAACGTGATGATACTCATAAAATGGCAGAGAGTAATAAAGCATTCGCTCACTTCGCTTGGTAATAAATATAAAATAAACTTAAAACTCCCCGAAAGGGGAGTTTTGTTATATTGTATTCTTTTAACATTTTACCTTCCTAACGCTATCGCGTTTGAAAGGTAAGAATGATATAATATAAATTATGACAGCAGAGAAATTAATTTTAGAATATTTAAGTGAAAAGAAAAATAGTTCTGTTCTTAGTTATGCTGGAGTTCGTTTGGGTTTTTTAGGTTTACCTGATTTTAAATATTATAAATATCAAACACTTGCAAATAAATGTTCCTTTTTGAAAAGTAGTGGATACATAAAAGAGGTTAATGGAGTTTATTTTATTACTCATAAAGGAGAAGAATTTTTATTACAAAAAGAAAAATTAATTTTTAAAAAATTTGAATCCAATAAGACAGATAAAGATCCAAAGGATTTACTTTTATTATACGATGTACCAGAAGATAAAAAATCACATAGAGATTGGCTTAGAAGGGAACTCATCAATTTTAATTTTATAATAATACAACGAAGTGTTTGGGTGGGGCCATCACCACTACCGAAAGAGTTTATGGAGTATCTTAAAAGTATTGGTCTAAAAGATACTATTAAAACATTTAAGCTTGAAAAGGGATTTATTCCAAATAAATAAACTTTACCATCTTAACGCTATCGCGTTAGGAAGGTAAAGAGGTTTTTCTTGACAAAAGTTAAGATGAGAGTAATTTTAAACTGAATAAACAATTTTAAATAATTTATTATGGATCCAAAAGAGAAGACTTTCTTCTTTAAATCTAGAGCTGATAAAGCAGCTTGTAAACTAAGGGCTAGAGGAGCTACTGCTTGGGTGCTTCCTAATCCAGGATTTTTCTTCACAACATGGATATGTTTTTGGTATTCTTAGTTTATTGTAAAAATTAAAATTGACCTTGTTTCATAATAAGGTCAATTTTTTTGTTGCAAAATTTAACTTTTTGTTGTATATTCTGTAGACACAAGACGTATACGTCTTTTTATTTTTAGCAACATAATATATATATGGAAAGAGATTATCCACTAGAGAAAGTTCGAAATTTCGGTATTATAGCCCACATTGATGCGGGTAAAACTACCACAAGTGAGCGTGTTTTGTTTTATACAGGAGTATCACATAAAATAGGTGAAGTTCACGATGGGGAAACAACCACAGACTGGATGGAACAAGAAAGAGAAAGAGGTATTACTATTACTTCTGCGGCTGTTACTTGTTTCTGGAATCCTACTTATGCTCCTACTGATAAATCAAAGAAACATCGTTTTAATATTATTGATACACCAGGACACATCGACTTTACTGTTGAAGTTAAGAGATCTCTAAGAGTACTTGATGGTGCTGTTGTTGTTTTTGATGGGGTAGCAGGTGTAGAACCTCAATCAGAAACAAACTGGCGTTATGCTGACGAAGCTATGGTTCCTAGAATCTGTTTTATCAACAAGCTTGATCGTATAGGTGCTTCATTTGAACATTCATATGCCACAATTCTTGAACGCTTAAATAAAAATGCAGTTCGTATGCAAATTCCTATTGGTCTTGAAGAGAAACATGAAGGAGTTGTTGACCTTTTGAAAATGAAAGCTTTCTATTTTGAAGGAGAGATGGGTTCAATCGTTGTAGAAAAAGATATTCCTGAAGAATTAAAAGCCGAAGCCGAAAAATACCATCATGAACTACTAGAAAAGATAGTAGAGCAAGATGATGTTATGATGACTGACTATCTAGAAGGTAAGATTCCAAGTTTTGATGTCTTGAAAGCAACAATGAGAAAGGCAGTTATAGCAAACAAGATTTTCCCAGTATTTGCTGGTTCAGCTTTGAAAAATAAGGGAGTCCAACTAGTTCTTGATGCTGTGGTAGATTATCTTCCTTCTCCTACAGATATTCCTCCTATTGCAGGTATTGACCCTGAAACAGATGAGACCATAGATCGTAAAGCGTCTGACTCAGAACCTTTTTCAGCTCTAGCTTTCAAAGTGGCTACAGATCCATTCGTAGGACAAATTATTTTCTTCCGTGTTTATTCTGGTAGTCTTTCAGCTGGAAGTTATGTTTATAATCCTCGTACTCGTAATAAAGAACGCATAGGACGTATATTACGTATGCATGCCAACGATCGTGAAGAAGTAAAGAAAGTCTACGCTGGAGAAATTGCTGCAGCTGTAGGCCTTAAGGATACAGTTACTTCAGATACACTTTGTGATGAAGAACACCCAATAGAACTTTATCGTATTATTTTCCCAGAACCAGTTATTCAATTACGTGTTGAACCAAAGACAAAAGCAGACCAAGAGAAAATGGGTATGGCTTTGTCTCGTTTAGCACAAGAAGATCCTACATTCCGAGTTACAACTGATGCTGAAACAAATGAGACAATTATTGCAGGTATGGGAGAACTTCATCTTGAAATTATTGTTGACCGTATGAAGCGAGAATTTTCAGTTGAAACAAATGTTGGTAAACCTCAAGTTGCTTACCGTGAGACTATTACAGGAAATGCAGAGGTAGAAGGTAAATATATTAAGCAGTCAGGTGGTCGTGGTAACTATGGTCACGTAAAGATTAAAGTTAAACCAATGGATCAGACTGTAGACGTAGAAGACCTTCCAAAGAATACAAAAAGAGAAAAAGGTTTTGAATTCATTAACACAATTAAAGGAGGTGCTATTCCACAAGAATACATACCTGCTTGTGAAAAAGGATTTAAAGAAGGTTTAGACAGGGGAGTATTAGCAGGATTTAAACTTGAGAATGTTTCTGTTGAACTTTACGATGGATCATTCCATGATGTTGACTCAAACGAAATGGCCTTCAAAATTGCTGCTTCTATGGCTGTACAGGATGCATGTAAAATTGCTCGCCCTGTGATTCTAGAACCTATGATGAAAGTAGAAGTTGTTACTCCAGATAAATTCATGGGAGATGTTACTGGTTCTCTTTCTTCAAAACGTGGTCTTATCGAAGGAATGGAAGCTCGTGGTATGAACCAAGCTGTTAAAGCTGTTGTTCCTCTTTCAGAAATGTTTGGATACATGACAACACTTCGTTCTATGACAGAAGGACGTGCAGGATTCACAATGGAATTCCTACGTTATGATGTAGTTCCACAAAATGTTGCAACATCAATTATAGAATCAAGAAAATAATTAAATTTCTAAAATGCCCCCTAAAGACTATGTCTTTAGGGGGCATTTTCTTGCTATTGTTATTTTAGAAAATTATGTTATAGTAATGAAAATAAATTCTTTGTAATATAAACTAAAACTTAAATAAAAATGAGACAACTAAGGATTACCAAATCAATTACCAGCAGAGAAAGTCCTTCGCTGGATAAATATCTAATAGAGATAGGAAATGTTGACCTGATAAGTCCCGAAGAAGAGATTGAATTATCTCAAAGAGCAAGAAAAGGGGATATAGATGCAAGAGACCAGTTAGTAAAGGCGAATTTGAGGTTTGTAGTTTCAGTAGCAAAGCAGTATCAGAATAGGGGTCTTACTTTACCAGATTTAATTAATGAAGGTAATTTAGGTCTTACTAAGGCAGCTGAAAGATTCGATGAAACTCGTGGTTTCAAATTTATTAGTTATGCTGTATGGTGGATACGCCAGTCAATTATTCAAGCCATAGCAGATCAATCAAGGATTGTACGCCTTCCTTTAAATAGGGTAGCAGATTTAAATAAAATAAATAAAGCAACTCTTGTCTTTGAGCAACAGCATGAAAGAAGCCCTTCTTCTCGTGAACTATCAGAAATAACTGAAATATCAACTACTAAAGTTAATGAAGTGTTAACAGCTTCAGGTAAGCATCAATCTCTTGATGCAATTTTTTTAAACAGTGAAGATAATAGTTTGCATGATGTCATTTCAGATGATAATGCTAAAGCTACTGACAATTCTCTTATGACAGAATCTTTGTCTATAGAAATTTTTAGACTATTAGATAAATTAACAGAAAGAGAAGCTGAGGTTCTTCGAATGTTTTTTGGTATTGAATGTAAAGAAATGTCACTCGAAGAGATAGGTGAGAAATTTAATCTTACTCGTGAGCGAGTAAGACAGATAAAGGAGAAAGCCATTAGGCATTTACGTAAAAGTAATAGGATGAAGTTCTTGCTTTCTTATTTAGGTTAATTAAGTTAATTTTGCAAAAAGGCAATAAAGATAAAGTTCTTTATTGCCTTTTTATTATATCGGATGGATGTTATAATAACATTGTGTTATTTATTTATTAGTTAATTTTTTCCTAAATATGAAAGATCAAAAAGGGAATATAGGTGTTATTGTTTCTTTTATTATTATAATTGGTTTGATTGGACTTGTAGTTTATACTCTTATGCACAAGCCTATAGTACCTAGTCCTATGGAAGGTATAAAGGGTGTTGATGATACTACTCAAAAAGTAGATAACTCTCAAAATGCACAAACAAAAGAATCTACAATAACTCCTACAACCACATTAAAAGTAAACGAAGAAGCATCTAAATCACAACAAAAAGTTATGGATACAAATAAAAATGAAAGAAAGTTAAGTAATTTTACTCCAGTTTCAAGTGTTTCTAAGCTAGAAAAGATTGATACTGTAGTAGGAACAGGGGTAGAAGTCAAAGCAGGTGCTACAGTTAGTGTTCACTATACAGGAGCAGTAGCTGCAACTGGAGTAATATTCCAGTCTTCAAAAGATTTTGGTACAGAGCCTATAACATTTCCATTAGCAAATGTTATAAAAGGATGGACAGATGGTATCCCCGGTATGAAAGTAGGAGGTACTCGTCGTTTAGTTATTCCAGCAGCTATGGCTTATGGAGCAACTCCTCCACCAGGTTCAGGAATTCCTGCAAATGCAGACCTCGTCTTTGACGTGGAGTTAATAGCAGTTAAATAATATATGAAAGAAAAAGGAAAATTATTTTTTCAAAAAAATATAAAAAGAAAGCGTACTTGGATAATTATAATCCTTATTCTTGGAGTTTCTTCGTATTTTATTTTTAAGACACCTAGTAGTGTAGCAAATACTGTAACAGATATAGCAAATATTTCAGACTTGAAAGAGACAGTATTAGCAACTGGTCAAGTTGTCTCAAATACGGATCTAAATTTATCCTTTAATTCAAACGGCACAGTTAAATCTTTAAAAGTAAAAGTTGGAGATAAAGTTAAAGCAGGGACAGTCTTAGCTACTTTAGACCAGGAAACAGAACAAGCCTCTCTTACTTCAGCTCGTGGGGCATTAGCAGCAGCACAGGCTCGTTTAAAGCGTACTCTCGAAGGAGCTTCAAGTGAAGAAATTACTTTATCTGAGATTGCCCTTACAAATGCAAAGCGTGATTATGAGAATGTAAAAACAGCTCAAGAAACTCTTGTTAAGAATGCATATGACAACATGCTTAATTCCACAGTTGAAGCAATACCTAAGAATGGTACAAGTGATTATATAGCTCCTATTATAAGTGGTAGTTATAACTTAGGTAAAGAAGGTGTTATTAATCTTACTTCATATTACAGTTCAGCTGGTACAAGTTTTAGTGCTACAGGTCTAACAAGTGGCAGTGGGGTAGGTAATACTATCATCGCTCAGCCTATAGGTGATTCTGGCTTATATATTAAATTCCCCAATAGTACAAACATTAGTGTTAGTGATTGGGTGATTAATATTCCCAATAAAAAAGCAACAAATTATTTAGTGAATTATAATGCTTATCAAACTGCTTTGAAGTCAGAACAGAGTGCTTTGTCTCAAGCTCAGTCGATGATAGATCAGAGGACAGCAGAGCTTGCTTTAAAGAAATCTGTAGCCAGAAGTTCAGATATTGATTTAGCAAATGCAGATATTCTTTCAGCACAAGGACAAGTAGAAGCAGCACTTGCAAGATACAATGACACCATAATTAAAGCTCCCGTAGATGGAACTATAACTAGTATCGATATTAAAATCGGACAACAGTCCGTAGCTTTGAAAGAAGCCATAGTCTTACAAGATGTTTCAAATATTTATTTAGAAACAAATATAAATGAAGCTAATATCGCTAGTTTGTCTATTGGTATGCCTATAGATATCACTTATGATTCTTTCGGTCCTGATAAGGTTTTCAAGGGCACTATTACTAAGATAGATCCGTCTTCAACTTTAGTTTCTGGTGTTGTAAATTATAAAGTTACAGCCAGTACAGAGCAAATACCGGAACTTCGTCCTGGAATGACCGCTAATATGACCATAAAAGTTAAAGAGAAAAAGGGTATAATAGCAGTTCAAATGCGTTCTATCCTGACCGATGATAAAGGTGGTAAAACTATAAGAATTATTACAAATAAAAGAACAAAAAAGTGGAAGTCAGTTCCTGTTATAACAGGCCTTGAAGGGGACGGAGGAATTGTGGAAGTTCTAAGTGGAGTTTCTGTTGGTGATGAATATGTTATCCTAATAAAAAGTTAAATAATGTTAATCGAACTTAAAAATATAGTTAAGAATTACGATAACGGAGGCGTAGTTACTAAGGTGTTACGTGATGTTAATTTGAGTGTGGAAGAAGGGGAGTTTGTTGCTATTATGGGACCATCTGGTTCTGGTAAGTCAACTCTCATGCACACTATAGGTTTTCTTGATCGTCCTACATCTGGTACTTATCTTTTTGATGGAGAAAATACAGAAGGATTTTCTGATGATGAATTAGCTCGTATTAGAAATAATCGAATAGGATTTGTTTTTCAATCATTTAATTTATTACCTCGCACTTCAGTTTTAGATAATGTTATGCTTCCACTTATGTATAACAACAGTAAAGCTAATCAAGAACATCGTGCCAAAGTTGCCTTAGAAGCTGTAGGCTTAGGTGAAAGATTGAATTTTATGAGTAATCAAATTTCAGGAGGTCAGAAACAGCGTGTAGCTATAGCTCGTGCTTTAGTATGTGATCCAAAAGTTATTTTTGCTGATGAGCCGACTGGAAACCTAGACTCAAAGAGTGGTAGTACTGTTATGAATATTTTAGAGAAGCTAAATAAAGAGGGGCGTACTATCATACTAGTCACTCATGATAAGCAAGTGGCTCTTCATGCTAATCGTATTGTTACTATTCGAGATGGAGAAATAGTTTCCGATGTACTTGTCCCTGAATCAGAAAGAGTACATTCAAAAGAAATAAAAGATGATACAGACTTATGAGCACCCTTTTAAAGGAAATTAAAACAACTATTAAAGATTTACTTTCAAGAAAAGGTAGATCGTTTTTAACGATTTTAGGAATTATTATCGGAGTTGCAGGAGTGATAATTATCATATCTCTAGGTGCAGGAGCACAGTCTTTAGTTTTAGGGCAGATTACTAAACTAGGCTCAAATTTAGTAGCTGTTCTTCCTGGTAAAAGTAATGAGAATGGACCACCCACTGCTGTTTTTGGAGTTCAGATTAAAACTTTAAATCTCTCTGATATAGATATGATGAATGATAAAGGTAAAGTTCCAAATGCAACTGAAGTTGCGCCTTTTGTCAGAGGTAATGTCACGATAGTCTCTGGTCATGAAAATGTTGATACCTCTTTTACTGCGACATATGGTAACTATCCAAGAATACAAAATGTAGAAATGAGTAAGGGTGTATTTTTTTCTGATGAAGAAGGAAGGTCTGGATCGAATGTCATAGTCTTGGGTTATGATGTTGCTTCTAGTTTGTTTCCTAATGGTAATGAAATAGGTGGAGTAGTAAAAATAATAGTGCCGAATACAAATCCTTCTTCTACAGAATCATCAAACAGTATTCCATTTAGAGTTATTGGTGTTCAGAAGAAAATGGGAACTGTTGCTTTTCAGAATCAAGATGATCAAGTTTTCATTCCATTTTCTATAGGGCAACGTCAAATACTTGGTATAGATTATGTCCAATTTGCTCGTATTAAAGTGAATAATAATTTAAATGTTAAGTCCACAATGGAAGATATCAAAAGAGTATTGAGGTATCAGCATCATATTACAAATCCAGATAATGATGATTTCTCTGTTAGAGACTTAGCGGATGCTATCAAACTTCTAACTAGTATTACAGATACTCTTCGTGTATTTTTAGGCTTAATGGCAGGAATATCTTTAGTTGTTGGTGGTATCGGTATTATGAATATAATGTTGGTAACTGTTTCTGAAAGGACAAGAGAGATTGGTCTTCGTAAAGCGATAGGAGCCACTCGTAAAAATATTCGTAATCAATTCCTACTTGAATCTATCGTCCTGACATTTGCTGGTGGAGTCTTAGGTATTATTCTAGGAGTTTTAATATCATATATTATTGCTTTAGGAGCTCGATTTGCGGGGTATGATTGGGCTTTTATAATTTCTCCTTTTGCTGTTATTTTAGCTGTTACTGTTTCTATAATTACTGGTATAGTCTTCGGTCTTTATCCAGCATTAAAAGCTGCTAAGTTAGATCCTATAGTAGCTCTTCGATATGAATAATATTTATCTTAAACAAGCTATAAGAGGAATTAAATCAAATCCATCTCGGACGCTTTTGACAACTCTCGGTATTATGATTGGCATAGGAACTGTTATCTTAGTTCTTTCTGCTGGGGAAGGATTTAAGAGTTATATAAATTCTCAAGTTGAAGCTTTTGGAACGAACACCGTTATAGTCCAGACTTCTGTTCCAAGTTCAACCAAGTCTAGATCTGGAGGCTCATCCTCGAAAGAAGCCAATAATTCTGCTTCAAATGCTGTCCCTATAACTACTCTGAAAATTCACGATATTGAAGATATACAGAATTTAAATAATGTAAAGAATGCTTATGGAGCTTCTGTTGGTCAACAGATAGTTACATACAAAGGTATATCTAAAACAGCATTAATTTTTGGAGCTTCTGCTGCTCGTTTTGATATTGATAAAGGGGTCATCGCAAATGGTAGAGGATATAGCTATCAAGAAGATAAGTCTTTATCCCAGGTTGCATTATTAGGAAGTAAGGTCGCTTCAGATTTATTTGGAGATACTAATCCTGTTGGTAAAGAAATTCGAATAGGTAATTCAAATTTCGAAGTTATAGGTGTGTATGCATCAAAGGGTGGCTTTGGTCCAATGAATGAAGATGAACAAGTTTTTGTTCCTGTTACAACTCTACAAAGGAAAATTCAAGGTATAGATTATTTAATATATGGAGTAGTAGAGCTTATGGATAATTCAAAAGCAGATGCTACATCTTTAGGCATAGCAGATTTACTTAGACATAATCATTATATAAATGATCCCATTAAAGATGATTTTAAAGTTCAAACTCAGAAAGAAAGTTTAAGTACTTTTGATACTATTTTACAAGCTGTTACATTTCTTCTTATCGCCATAGCTTCCATTTCTCTAATCGTAGGAGGAGTTGGTGTGATGAATATTATGTATGTAGTTGTTACTGAACGTATAGGGGAGATAGGACTGAAGAAAGCTTTAGGGGCTCGTGGTAGAGATATACTTTATGAATTCTTAATAGAGGCAGTTCTCCTGACTCTTATAGGTGGTGTTATCGGTATTATCGGTGGCTCATTCTTTGCTTTTCTCATAGCGAAATTTGCGGAGAGTATGGGACTTGCTTGGAAATTCATAGTGCCTATTTGGGGGGTCATAATTTCAGTTTCTGTCTCTATGATTATCGGTATAGTTTTTGGAGTTTTCCCAGCTAGAAATGCGGCTCGTCTTGACCCAATTGTAGCTTTGAATAGAGAGTAGCAGAGGTTGGACCTCTGACGACAAAATAACCTTATAATATAAGGTTATTTATTTTTGATTTTGTCATTTTGTCAGAGGTTAGACCTCTGTGGTATAATGGTCCTATGGAAACATTAATAAAAGATAAGAAGATCAGCATTTCAGTTTTTATATTAATAATAATTATTTCTTTGTTTACATTAGCTAAATTTGTAAATGAAGTTAAGAGTAGTTCTTATGTCGGACGTGGTAATCAACCAGCTAATACAATTTCAGTTTCAGGAAAAGGAGAAGTGCTAGCAATTTCAGATATAGCAACATTAAGTGTTAATTTGAATAAAGAAGGCAAAACTTCAAAAGAAGCACAAACATTATTGAATGAATCTATTACTAAAACATTAGCTTATTTGAAAGAACAAAAGATAGCAGACAAAGATATTAAGTCAGAATATGGAGGTGTAAATCCTAAATATTCATATGATCAAAATCCTTGTTATACATATCCATGTCCAATGAGAGAGCCAAAGATTATAGCTTACACAGCTACTCAGACTGTTACTATTAAGATTCGTGAAGTAGATGCTGCTAGTGTTGTACGTACAGGACTTACAGCTATAGGAGTTACAGATATTAGTGGCCCAACTTTCTCTATTGATAATGAAGATAGTGTTAAAGACAAAGCTCGTTCAGAAGCTATCACAGATGCAAAGAATAAAGCTCTTGTTCTAGCAAATGAACTTGGAGTTAAACTAGGTAAAGTAGTTAGTTTTAATGAGAATGCAGGTGGTGGTTATCCAGTAATGTATTCTGCAAAAGCTATGTCTGTAGGAGGTGCTATAGCTTCCCCTGATCAAGCTCCAGTATTACCAAAAGGAGAGAATAAGATAACTTCAGATGTTTCTATTACTTACGAAATAAGATAGTTAAAGTTTAGTTGCAAAATGCGCCCCAAGCTTCGCTTGGGGCGCATTTTCTCTAATTTGACTTTACACTATATATAATGGTACTATGTTATTAAGCCCTCCGGGGTGGTTTTTAATAAGAGGAACTTTATAAATACTCACTATTTTCTAATAGAGAGAAAACTAATTAAAATAAATATATGAAAAAATTTACCGATTTTATTAAAGAAGTTATCGCCGAAGCAAAGCATGTCACTTGGCCAACACGCAATCAAGCAATATATGCTACTATTGCCGTTTTAGCTATTTCTATATTTGTTGCTTACTATTTAGGATTACTCGATTCTGTATTTAGTAAAGGAATAGAATTATTACTTAATAAATAATTACCTGATTAAACAGGTCTATAAAATCATATGGCAAAACAAGAACTAAGAGGAGAGAGGAATTGGTACGCAATTCATACTTACGCAGGTTATGAGAATGCAGTTATGCGTAATTTAAAACAGCGTATTGATTCACTAGGAGTTAACGACAAAATATTTAATGTCGTTGTTCCTGTTGAAAAGAAAATTAAAATAAAAGGAGGGAAGAGAGTAGAGTCCGAAGAGAAAGTTTATCCTGGTTATGTCCTTGTAGATATGATAGTTGATGATAATTCTTGGTACGTAGTTCGCAATACTCCTCGTGTTACAGGTTTCGTTGGAGCTGGAGTAAATCCTGTTCCACTGAACAAGAAAGAAGTAGATGATTTATTTGGACGTATGGATAAGACTAGCGGAAGTGCAAGTAAGCATCAGATGGACATAGAAGTAGGAGAGATAGTTCGTATTGCTGATGGTCCATTTAAAGATTTAGAAGGTAAGATAAGTGATGTAGATAATGAAAGAGGTAAAGTTAAAATTTTAGTTTCAATGTTTGGTCGTGAGACTCCAGTTGAACTCGACTTCTTGCAAATCAAGAAAATATAAAACGACAGAGGTCCAACCTCAATCTGGCTTCGGAGGTTGTACCTCTGTCTCCTTGTTTCCATTTAGATTTTATGTTAGATTAAGTCTGTTACGCTAAAAGCTTCAATTATTAGCAAACACACATATTTATGGCAGTCAAAAAAATTACAAAAAAAGTTAAGTTACAAATACCAGCTGCAAAGGCAACTCCAGCTCCTCCACTAGGTCCAGCATTAGGTCAGGCCGGAGTTAACATTGCAGAATTCTGTCAGAAGTTTAATGCTATGACTCTTAAAGATGCAGGAGAAATAGTCGGAGTTGTTATCACTGTTTACGAAGATCGTACATATGATATCAAAGTAAAGACTCCTCCAGTAGCAGGTCTTATATTCAAAGCAGCAGGCGTAGAAGGTGGTTCAGGTAAGCCAAACCTATCAAAAGTAGGGAAGATTACAAAGGCTCAAGTTCGTGCTATTGCTGAGAAGAAAATGCCTGATTTAAATGCCAAGAACATAGAAGGAGCAATGAAAATAATAGAAGGTAGTGCTCGTTCAGCTGGTATTACAGTTGTAGAATAATAAAGAAAAGATAAAAGGGCCTCGAGACTTCGTCTCGAGGCCCTTTTCCTAACCCTCTACTCTCCATTGACTTTATTGACATATTATGATATAATACACTCAAATTAATTTAAAACTTCTTTTCAAGGAAAGGTAGTTTTACAGGCATCCTTATATGTCTGAAGTCAAAATAAGGAAATGCTCATTAAAATAAAAAAGTTAAATTTAAAAATTTTGTAATGGTAAAAATTAGTTTAAACATCGAAGAACAAAGGCAAATTAGCCGTAAAATTGTTTCTATTTTGAAGTCTCAGTTTACTGCCAGATTTGGTAGTAATCATCAGGCTGCTGGGGTAGTGTCAGAACTTAACATTGAAAGCTCTGATACCAAACTCATCCGACAAATGAAGTTTTATATTCACAAAACTCTAGCTATAGAGTTAGAGAAGATAAAAAATCATGGCAACATAGATTACAACTTTTTGGTTAAGCTAAGTGAGCTGAGTGAAGATTCTATTTCCAGAATTAATATGGAGTATATTAGGATTTCTCCAAAAGCGAAAACTGAGCTTATGCCTGTCGTTCTACCTGTTATCACTGAAACAAAAAAAGCTGATAATTCATCTTCGAAAATCAGTAAAAAGAAATCAAAAGATGAAGAATCTATATCTGACGATAAGTATGCAATTCTAATGTTTCTTAATTCAGTTATTAGATTCGAGGCAAGTTTACTTCTTCCCGAAGATCAGTCTTTGAATAAGAAGGCAAATAAATTTTGCGTTTTTGACAAAGTGTCCTATGATAACATCTTTACTTTACATTGTTTAAGTCAGGAAGTAAGGGATATTGCTTATGAAGCTTTGATTTGGTACATGGGTCATCCTTCAGAGGAAGACGTAGTGAACAAGTTTAAAACCAAAGATCTACTTCTTAACTTTTCTAAAATGAGAGTTAAAGATAAAACACCTAGCGGAATTTCTTATTGTCTTCCACCGAAAGATGGAGTTACTGAAGAAGAAATTGGTAAAAGATTGCGTAGGGTTAGCATTGGATGCTTTCCTTCGTTTCTAACATTAGAAGAAGGGAATACTTTCCATGTTATATACAAGAAGAAATCTACAGCATCAAAAATGCTCAAGTTGGTTTCTGAAATGAACTGGAATGTCTCTACTTCTGATGATGGGGAGGGCTTTGTTTGTAAAACAACTTCTCTAACTAAGGCTCCGAATAATAGTAAATCTTTGAAAAAAGACATAGATGAAGCTTCTTTGGAATCTAATCATACTAAAGAAGAATCATCTGAACGTGTAGTTGTTTTAACAGAAGAGAAAGAGTCACTGTCTTCTGTTTTGACTATTATTGAAAAAGAACATGAGAATAAATATGCCTTCCCGTCTGTTCTTGCTAGTCATTTATTTGATACCAAAGAGGAGGCTTTACAAGATTTAAATGCTATCTTTGAGGATACTGATAATTTTATTAAGCTTCCAAAAGAAGTTCAACAGAATATTATCTTTGTCCTAAGAAAAGCTTTTAAGGATGAATTAAAAAGTAAGCATCCAGTAGAGTATGCATTGCATTTATTAAATTTTTTAAATAGTTAATTTTAACCAAACAAAAAAACCGCAGACCTAAAGGAACCTGCGGCTTTTTAATTTCTATTAATTTTTTAAGATATTTAAATGCCCCGCGGATTACCGCGGGGCATTTTTTATTTATTTGAAACTCTTTCCACATATTCTCCACTTTCAGTATTTATTATTATTCTATCTCCTTCCTCTACAAAGAAGGGGACTTGAATCTTAACACCATTTTCAAGTATTGCTACTTTACCACCACCATTTGCTGTATTTCCTCTGATTGATGGAGGAGCTTCTTTAATTAAGAATTCCATTTTAATAGGAAGCATTATACGGATTATTTTCTCTTCATCATCGTCATCCCATACTAAAGCGACAACATTTTCATTAGTCTTTAGGTATTTAGCAGTATCGCCGATAATTTTGGCATCTATTTTGAATCGATTTTTAGCATCTTCAGGGTCACAGAACCAGTATTCATCTTTAGCAGAGTAAAGGAATTTAACATTCTTTTTAGTTATATCAGCTTCGTCTACTTTGTCCGCAGCATGGAATGTAGCATTCCAAGTACGACCAGAAGTCAAACTTTTAAGTTTAACTTGGTTTTGAGGTTTTCTCATTTGAGTACGAGCTACATGATTATCAAGGACATCACATGGTTCACCTTCATAAATTATTATCTTTCCAACACGTATTTCACTGTATTCAAGCATATATTTAATAGTTAACTAATAACAAGATGAGTATATCAGAATAGGCCTTTCTTCTCAAGTTTCAGACATCTAATATCTTAATGAAGAGACGATTGCAATATAGTTCCCAAGAAGGAGCTTGCGAGACTGTCGAGGCGAGCACGAGGAATTTCCTAGCAAGAAAATATCCGTGTCCTTCGAGGGAAGCTATATTGTATGAGTCTCTGATTGTTTATTCTTCTATTCAGCTGCACTAGATACCTGTATCTCTCCGAAACGAGAGCGAACTTCTTTTAGTATTTCATCAGCTAGCTTTTTATTATCTCTTAGGTAAGTACGAGCTGCATCATATCCACGTCCAAGCTTGATCTCTTCGACTGGACCTTTCTCTTTTTGTTTTGCAGTTCCTAAGTATGAGAATATAGCACCACTTGATTTACTTATGATACCAAGTTTCTCTCCTAGGGCCATTATTTCTCCTTCACGAGATATTCCTTCACCGTATAGTATATCGAATTCTGTTTGTTTGAATGGGGCAGCCACTTTATTCTTGACTACCTTTACTCTTGTTCTACTTCCTACGACTTCTTCTCCTTTTTTGATTTGAGCAATTCTTCTGATATCAAGACGTACAGATGTGTAGAATTTAAGAGCTTTTCCTCCTGGGGTAGTTTCAGGATTGCCGAACATAATTCCGATTTGCATACGGATTTGATTTATGAAAATGACAACAGTTTTAGAGTGTGCGACTATTGCTGTAAGTTTACGAAGAGCTTGAGACATAAGGCGAGCTTGCTTTCCTACGTGTGATTGACCCATATCTCCCTCGATTTCATCCTTAGGAGTAAGGGCAGCGACTGAGTCTATAACGACTACATCTATTTTCCCTGAACGTATTAGACTTTCTGTTATTTCAAGTCCTTGTTCGCCGTTGTCTGGTTGTGAGATAAGAAGTTCATTTATATTTACTCCTAGCTTGGCTGCATAATCAGGATCCATAGCATGCTCAGCATCGATATAGGCACAGACTCCACCTTTCTTTTGGGCTTCTGCTACTATATGTAAGGCAAGTGTTGTTTTACCAGAAGATTCAGGACCAAATATTTCTATCATACGTCCACGAGGCACACCTCCGACTCCAAGAGCCATATCAAGCCCTATAGACCCAGTAGGGATGACGTCTATGTCTACCTTAGGAGCATCTCCTAGTTTCATTATGGCGCCTTCACCGAATTTAGTTTGAATGGATCTTATTGTATCTGCTATTGCTCCACCCATTTCCTTTGGAGCTTTTTTTACTTTCTTTTGCATAGATTTATCTAAGGAAATTTGAATTAATATTATTAAAGGGGCGTGCACAAGGCTGTCGAGCCGATATTATCGAGGTCCAACCTCTAGCTGGCTTCTGAGGTTGGACCTCTAGGTTATTACCAACTAATTTATCCGGACCCTTTAATGATATTAATTCAGATTTCTTTGTAATAGTTACTTAAAATTTAATAATCTTATTTATTAAATGCAACCGACGGTGCATTTTCTTTATAAATCACTTGGAATTTCTTTTCTTTCTCTTTGCCGAATTTATCTTGAGTGTTGATTGTTATAACAGAGAACCCTGGCATAAGGGCGATAGGTTCAGAGAAGTCTCCATTTTCATTTATGTATATTTCTCTACCATTTAAACTTACGAAAGTGGCATTTGCTGCTTTCCCAGTGATAGTAGCGACAGAAGAATTATCATTTCTCTCTATCTTTGCTTCCAGTTGTACGCCTTTAAATAAGAAAGAAGTTTTCATATAAGCAAAAGTCGCTATGATAGAAAAGAGCAAAACACCAGATGTTAATCCTAGCCACCACTTTATATTTTTTTCTTTTAGTTCTTTCATTTCTTTAGAGTTTGTTTACTTGTCTTATTATACAATTATATCATCAGTATGGTCCATAGGTTTCTCTATCACTTCACGAGGTTTCGCACCATTTCCAGGGCCGACTACATGACGTTCTTCTAGCATGTCTATAAGTTTGGCAGCACGTGCATATCCTACTCCTAGCTTTCTTTGTAAGTACGAAGTAGATGCTTTTTGGTCTCTGATAACGATTTCTCTTGCTTCTTCGAATAAGTCATCATCTCCATCACTTCCTCCTTCTAAGCTATCACTGAATAGTCCTCCTCCACCTTTTTCAATGCTTCCTGTAAGTTCTATTTGGTCAGGTATTTCGTCCATATAAGCATCCTTTAAGTATTCTACAACTCTCTTTACTTCATCTTCAGATATGAAGGCACTTTGTAAGCGTTCAGGTTGAGACATCTCAGCGGAAGCATAGAGCATATCTCCAGCACCCAAGAGCTTCTCAGCACCTCCTTGATCAAGAATAGTACGAGAGTCTATCTGTGAAGATACTTGTAGAGCGACTCGGGTAGGGACGTTGGCTTTAATAAGACCAGTAATGACGTTCACTGATGGACGTTGAGTGGATAGTATAAGGTGGATACCGACAGCACGAGACATCTGGGCAAGGCGAACGATAGCACTTTCAAGTTCTCTAGGATATGCCTGCATGATATCTGCAAGTTCATCGATAATGATAACGATATAAGGCATTCTCTCTGCTTCACCATCTTTAGACTTAGACCAAACAGTTGCATGATAAGATTCTATATCACGTACTGATTCAGCTTGAAGTACATCATATCGGCGATCCATTTCCTTCGCTGCCCATTTAAGAGCAAGAATTGTTTTCTTTGGGTCAGTTATGACTGGAGTAAGTAGATGGGGGATTTTGTTATATAAAGTAAGTTCCACTCTCTTTGGGTCCACCATGATGAGCTTCATATCATCTGGTCCATTTCTATAAAGAAGGGAAGTTATGATTGAGTGAATAGTTACAGACTTACCAGAGCCAGTTGTTCCTGCTATAAGAGCATGTGGCATTTTAGCTAAGTTGCCGAATACTGCCTTACCGGATAGTCCACGGCCAAGAGCGACAGTGAGTGGTTTAGGTGAGTTCTGGAATTTATCATCAGCAAGTAGTGTAGCAAGTCCGACTGTAGACTTCACTTTGTTTGGAATTTCAACTCCCACTAGAGACTTACCAGGGATAGGAGCTTCGATACGTATTGGGTGAGCTGCGAGTGCTAGAGCCAAGTCATTCTGTAGTCCCACAATACGAGAAAGTTTCACTCCTTGAGCAGGCTTGAGAGCATAGCGAGTGACAGTAGGTCCGACGGTTACTTCATCCATTTCTACTGGAATACCGAAGTTAAGAAGTGTACGCTGGATGATGTTTGTATTACCTTTCATGTCTCCGATATTTGGCTTTCCTTTGTCTTTCTCTAGAAGTGAAAGTGGGGGAGCAATGTAGTCAGTTCTGAACTTCTTTTTAGGAGAAAGTTTCTCTTCCATTTTTTCTTTTACATCTACTTCTTCATAGTCTAGTTCTTGTACTTCTTTTCCTGTTTTTTCTTTTTTAATTTCTTCAGGTTGTTCATCTAGAGTTAAGACCTCTTCATTATTAGTGAAGGGTATAGCGATATCTTTATTTGAAAGTTCTTTTATTCTTCTCCATAGTGCAAGCAAGTTTGGTCGTTCATTGAAGAGAACTATAAGAGAGACTATGAGCAAAGTTCCGAGCAGTAGAAGTCCGCCGTAGAGTCCGAATAATTTTATGAATGGCCATGCGATGATACTTCCAAGCATTCCGCCGTAAGTCATGACGGTCGATACTCCTGGTCCGTTTGTAGCGATATCTAAAATTCCAAGAACAGAGAGGAACAAGCATATCGCCATCACTGCATGTAGTCTTGCTATGTCTACTACCTTACCTTTCCTCATGAGAGACACTCCGATATAGACTAATATGATAGGTAGTAAGAAATACCCCAAGCCAAAGAAAGAGCTTAAAATATTATAAATAAAATCTCCCACAACACCTGCCATTTTGAAAATTGATAATAATACTATAAGCCCGAAAACGAGGAATGAAATACCCCAAATACTATCTGTTGTTTCATCTTTTAGTTCAACTTTTTTCCTGCTATTTTTGCCTGCTTTTCTGCCTCTTTTGTGGTCTTCTTTTTCTTCAGATTCAATATCTTTTTTTGCCATAATTATGCGTATATTATAGCATAATTCTCTGACAAAATCTTAGAAGAATTATAGGTGGAAAAGTCAGAAGTTTAGAGGTCCAACCAAGCATCACAGAGGTCCAACCTCTAGCTGGCTTCGGAGGTTGTACCTCTGTTTTACCTTTTCCTTTTTATTCCTCTTGCATTGAAAATTTTTCAGTATATAATGGACATGTTAAAGACATAAAACTATTAATTTAAAGCTTAAAAGACACTATGAATAATCAAAAAGACATACAAAAGACAGGTCTAAATTCATACGGACAGAACAATGTCCTAGATGTTAAATCTTTGCAAAACAGACACATTTACGAATTCGTAAACAAAAAGACAGAGAAGCTAGTTACTGCTTTATACATGGTTACAGACTGCATGGATACTGATGATGCGATCAAAGGAAAGCTTCGTCATTTAGGTGTAGAGTTGTTGTCCGATATGTACAATCTTTCCCTCCTTTCTCCGATGGATAAACACACTCATATTTCGACTTCTATTTCACATGTCGACGAGCTACTTTCCTTCATTGAAATAGCTTACACAATTGGTTTTATTTCAGAGATGAATACAGCCATTTTGAAGAAAGAATTTATGGTACTAACAGGAGAGTTGGAAGCTCACTTGAAGAAGGATAAGCACTTCACATTTACTCTCGATGAACAGATGTTTTCTCTACCAGTTACGAAAGAAGAAGATTCTCATATGAAAGATGATCAGGGTATCATAAAGGACAAAAGGACAACATCAAATAATATGTCCTTTACAAATATTAAATTTAATCCGTCTTTGAATAATATTCCAAAAGTTAGTAGTCACACTTTCTCTGTCTCTGAAAAAAAAGATAGAACAGATAAAATATTATCTCTTGTAAAAGACAAAGAAGTTTCCATAAAGGACATATCATCATCATTCTCAGACTGTTCAGAAAAGACAATCCAACGTGAATTGAACTCTCTAGTCCTTAAGGGACAGATAAAAAAAACTGGTTCCAAACGCTGGTCTCGATATCAAGCCATTTCTAAAATTTAAGAAAGGGAATATATTCAAAACAGAGGTCCAGCCTTTTCGACAGAGGTACAACCTCTCCCGCAGAGGTTGGACCTCTGTCGAAATATTGTAGAAGTTGGACCTCTGTTTGTCTCTATTAGGGGGGATTATTTTTGTATCATTATAGGGGCGTGCGCAAGGCTGTCGAGCCGAGCAATGAGGAAATTTCTAGCAAGAAATTATCCGGACCCTATAATGATACAGAAAAGAACCCCCCCCTTTTTTTTCCTCTATTTATCCACATAGTACCCATATATCTATTGCATATTATTTCACCCCATTATATAATATATTTGTGTATTAGTATGTTGGCATTTTATGCATAATGTGCTAGTATATATTATCTCTCTATATAGGGATTAAACCTTTTATAGACGAGAGAAGATCATTGAAAACTTAATACCTTACATTGCTAATACCAAGCAATATATGGCACATAATTACTTATGAGCTTTACGACTGTTGTTTCGAGTTTACTCGAGACTACTTCTTAATTCTATTTGTAATTATTCATTGAGTTTACCTTGGTCAATCCATTTCGCTTTCATTAAATTTCTTTCCGTTTTCTTTGTTAACTTTTTCTTTGATAGAGAAGAAAGGTAACATAGGAAAATAAGTTTTTTCTACTATTACTTTTCTTTGATAGAGAAGAGAAGTAGCTTAGAGGACTAGCAAGATTATTTATTGATTTACGAAGTGTGGTATCGGCCCTGTCGACAAGGCAGATATGCTTGTCTATATTTCTGATGTTCGCAAGAACAGACAGGGATGAAACAAGCAGATTGTTTTATGGAATTCGTTTACTATTCTAAATTTATTTTTTACCTCACCACAACTTTTTTGATAGAGAGAAGTGTATGAAGTAAGGAAGAGAGTTTAGAAGTTCAGTAAAAAGTTACTTTTTACTTTTCCTGATTTCTAGTTTTAAATTAGTAATTAGTAATAAGTTATTAGTAATCAAACATGCACACACATTAGTTTTTTTCCTCTGATCATTATTATTTTATTAGTCAGGTCAAAGGATAAGTCGAAACTAATATAAAAGTGCATTAATTATTTAGAAATATGTTAAAAAACAAATTAATCGCAGGTGCGATATTTGCTTTAGCAATGTTCGTAGGAATAACAGCTTCAGCTGCCTACACATTCCCAAGTAAAATCGTTACAAAGCAACAGAAGATGGATGTTCAGACAGTTTTGAACATGATGACTCCAACTCCTGGACTTCAAGTTGATGGTTCTTTCGGTCCTAAGACAATCGCAGCAGTTAAAGCTTTCCAGACTTCAAAAGGTCTAGTAGCAGATGGTAAAATTGGTCCTATGACACGTGCTGCTCTTGAAGCTTTTGCTGCAGGAACAACAGTATCAACAGGTACAACAGGAACAACTACAACAGTAGCACTTTGTCCAAATGGAATGACATTGGCAAGTAACTGTTCAGTAGCTCCTACAACAACAGGAACAACAACAGGTACTACAACAGTAGCTACAGGTTCTACAGATGGTTCAATCACAGCTTCAACATCATCATATGTTTCATCAGGAATTTCTATAAAGAAAGGTGAGACAAAAGACGTTGCTGCAGTAAGATTGCAAGCAGTTGTAGGTCCAGTTAAGGTAACTCGCGTTGATGTACAATTCAACGTTCGTCCTTGGTTGTTCTTCAGTCAAGTTACTCTACATGACAATACAGGAAAGGTTCTTGCAACAAAGGCTCTTTCAAGTATAGCTGACACAACAGAAATCACAGTTGGTTCATTATACCAAGTTCGTTTTGATGGTCTTAACTACACAGTTACTCCAGGAACAAATCCTGACTTAGCTGTAGGAGCATCAGTATTAGCTGCAACAGATAAGATTCCATCAGAAGGTCAACCTGTTACAACAGGAATCACAAACCTAAGAACATTAAGTGAAATAGGTTATGCTGATACAGTTACTTATGGTGGAATAAACAACGTAACATTAACTTCAACAGGTTCTGTTGCTGATCTTTACACAAGAATCAGTCCTTCATCACCAGTTGCTGGTCAACAAGTTGTTTCTCTAACACAAACAACTTCAGACGTAACTCTTGGAGCATTTAGTATAAAGTCTGCTAATAATTCTTCAACATTAAACACACTATCAGTTGCAGTTAATGCAGCAGATACAACTGACTTCAGTAACTACAGATTGTATGTTGCAGGTCAAAGTGTAGCAGGTGGAGTATTATCAGCTGGTACAGTAACATTCAGTAACATGACTGTTCCTCTAGCATTAGACACATGGACAGATCTTACAATCAAGGCTGACATCAAAGCTCTTCCTACAAGTACTCAAGTTTACTTAGGATTAGTATCAGATGCTAGTCACGTAGTTGTTACAGATGCTAACTATGGTACACCTACATTTGGAACTTCAGGTACAAGATCTACAAATATCCTTACTTTGACTTCAAATTCAGTAGCCATCAGTAATGCAACAGCAACTCTTGGTTCAGCAATTGTTCAAGGAAATAGTACAGTTGGATACAATGCAACATATGCATTTACTCTAACAAACAACAGTAACAACGATTTATATGTAAACTCAACACCAGCTGCATTTGTTGCAACAACAAAGACATCTGGTACAGCTACATTAACAAGTGTTACAGTTTCACCATCAACAGTTAACGGAGATGATACTTACAGTTATGCTATACCAGCAGGTACAGCAAGAACATTCTCATTCCCAGCTTCTATTTATGGTTCAACAGGTTCTGCTGTAACATTCAAAGCTACAGGTATTAACTACAGTACAGCTGTTTACACTACAATAGGTGGAGCAACAACAGGTACACCAGGTAGTATCTCTACTGGTTTGTCAGCACTTTCACTAACAGCTAGTTTCTAGTCTGCTAATGAATAGATCGGTTTAATCTAAAAATTTAAACTAGGGCCTACTCCCTTAAAGTAAACAAAAAACTCTCCTTCACGGGAGAGTTTTTTTGTTGTTTATTATCTCCAGACGTTGGACGTCTGGGGCTAAAATATCCTTATTTTATAACAAACTTTTTCTTATTTTTCCCAATTTCTCCAGACGTTGGACGTCTGGAGATTTTCTAATTTTTAAAAATAAAATACTTATAAAATAAGCTTTTATTTTTCCCAGACGTCCAACGTCTGTTTTTTTATATTTTATTATTTAGTGTATAATCCACATATGAGCTCAAATAATAAGAATAATTTTTTAAGCAGAAAAATTAATAACATTTTAATATATCTTAGTTGCTTGCTTGTTCTCTTAATGCCTACTTTTTTTATTCCGAATATTTCTTTCCCATATATAAGTTCTAAAGTTTTTTTATTTTATACTATCGTAGAGGTGATGCTCGCTTTCTCTATATATTCACTTATTATAGATTCTTCTTTTAGATTAAAAAATAAAACTTATTTATATTTTATCCCTATTGTAGGATTTATCATTTGGATGACGATAGCTGGTATCTTAGCAGTGAACCCTCATATGTCTTTCTGGTCCACTTTAGGAAGAGGTACAGGACTGATAACTCTATATCATTGTCTTGTTTTTGCTTTTATCATCGCTTCTCTAGTCAAACGAAATGGAATTAGTTTTATTTATAAAATAATGAATTGGTTTATAGTTGGTGGATTTATCCTTGCTTTATCTGTTTGGTTTGGTGATGAAGGATTTAATGCTATCTATCTGTTGAAGGGAAGTCAGGGAGGTGGATTACTTGGTAATTCTTCTCTTACTGCTACTTATTTATTATTCCCTCTAGCTTTTGGTATTTCTCTTATCGCTTCTAAGAAGTATGAAGGAAGTAAATGGTGGATAGGAACTATGGTTGCTACTATACTCTTCTCTCCTTTATTTATAAATATCTATGGACTTTTCTCAGGTCATAGCTTGCTAGGTAGTGCTCGAGGGGCGACTCTTGGTATTATTTTAGGAGTAGGAGTTTCTTTAATGCTTTATCTTTCTTTTTCTAAAAAGAGAATAATTAGTATTCTGGGTATACTAGGTCTTGTTTTAGGATTTGCTGTCTTGTCTTTCTTGTGGATACAGCTAGAAACTCCAGGGACGAAGATTCACGATAAGTTTGTAGAAGCAGCTTCTGGTACACGTTTTATATTTGCAGATAGTGCCAAGAAGTCTATGAGTAAGCATCCATGGTTTGGCTATGGACCTGAGAATTACTCTATATCTTTCCAAGAGAATTTTAATCCAGAGATGGCTCTTGAGAAGTATAATCTTGAAGTTTGGACTGATCGTGCTCATAATCTTTACTATGATATAGGGGCTACTGGTGGATATCCTTCTATCTTTCTTTATGCTTTATTTATTCTTTTACTTATATTTGGTATTTATAAACTAAGGAACAAAGAAGATTTCAGTCATATGCAGGTTGCTATATTGATTGGTCTAGTCGTAGGATATATTTTCCAGAATTTGTTTGTTTTTGATTCACCTTTGTCCCTTATGTCTCTATTCTTACTTGCAGGAATTATTTTTGCTTCGAATGATTATACGAAAGAAGAGAAGTTTGCACTAGTTCCTCTGAATACTTTCAAGAAAGATGTTCTTCCTTTTATACTATCTATTGCATGCTTAATTTCTCTGTTTTATCTAGTAGGTAGACCACTTGCAAAGACTTCTGCTTATTATGAAGTTATGAATACTTCTGTGAATTCTCGTGCAAGTCGTTATGTAGATCTTATCGGAGGGTCATCTTTAGGGGAGGACTGGGATTTGGGAGGTATGGGTTATGATACTTACAAGTTTTATAATACAGATCCTATAAAGATAAAGAATGATATAGTTCTGCTTCCTAATGCTATTAAAGATATAAAGGCTCTTATAGCATACTTGGAGATGGTCCAAGTCAAGAATCAGTCAGATGTCAGACTAGATATGAGTATCGCTTATCTTTATAATACTTTGAACTTTTTCAGTGATACTCCTTATAATGAAGAAATATCAAATCATATGTTCAAGTATTTAAATCATGCTTTGTCTATTTCTCCTACTAATCCAGGGATTTACTGGGGTATAGCTCAAGTCTATATATGGAAAAGAGACTTTAAGGGAGTAGAAGATACTTATAAGAAGGCTATAGCAATAGATCCAAGTATTCCAGATTCTCATTCTATGCTTATAAAAGTCGCTCGGATAATAAAAGACAAGAGGATGTATGATGAGGCTATAGCTCAAGCAGAGAAAGATATTCCTAATTTTCAGTTTAAATAATTATATCTGAGGTTGGACCTATTTTTCCAGACGTTTTTCCAGACGTTGGACGTCTGCAGGTTGTTCTGTCAGACGTCCAACGTCTGTGTAAAATATATCCTTATTTTATAACAAACTTTTTCTTGTTTTTTCTGGTTTCTCCAGACGTTGGACGTCTGGAGAGAAAGTCTCCAGACGTCCAACGTCTGGGGAATATAAATACATAAATAAGTGGTATAATACCAAAATGAATAAAATAATTGTCACAGGTGGAGCAGGGTTCATAGGGTCTCATATTGTGGATGCACTCATTGAAGAGGGGCACGAAGTTCATATAGTAGATAATATGTCTGCTGGAAAGCAGGAGAATATAAATCCGAAAGCTACTCTCCATGTGGTAGATATAAGAGATAAAGAAAAGCTTATTCCTATATTCGCCGGTGCACAATACGTCTTCCACGAAGCTGCTATGCCTCGTGTACAGTACTCTATAGATAATCCTATCGAGACGAATGAGATAAACGTCGTCGGACTTCTAAACGTCCTTGAAGCTTCAAGACTTAATAAAGTGAAGAGAGTAGTTTTCGCTTCTTCAAGTTCTATATATGGAGATCAAGAAGTCCTTCCTACAAGAGAAGATATGAAAGAGAATCCTATGTCTCCTTATGCAGCTCATAAATATATCGGTGAAGTTTATCTGAAACTTTATAAGCAAATATACGGACTAGAAACTGTCTGTTTAAGATATTTCAATGTCTATGGTCCTCGCTTGAATCCAGAGGGAGCTTATCCTCTAGTTATTGGCTACTTTTTGAAAATGATAAAAGAGGGTAAGCCTCTTCCTATTACAGGAGATGGAACTCAGACTCGAGACTTCGTTCATGTGAAAGATGTGGCTCGAGCAAACTTAAATGCCATGAAGTCTGATAAAATAGGAAGTGGAGAAGTTGTAAATATTGGTGGAGGAACTAGATTCTCTGTGAACTATATAGCGGAGCTCATAGGTGGAGCTGTAGAGCATATCGCTCCTCGATTAGAACCTCACGATACCGAAGCTGATATTTCAAAAGCCAAAGAGCTACTTGACTGGCAACCTTCTGTAAAACTAGAAGAAGGAATAAAAGAATTAAAAATATTAAATGGAATATTATAGCAGATCAAATTGAATGACAGACAGACTTTTTAATCTAATAAAAAATATAACTCCAAGAAAATGGCATTGGATTCTTGATCATGACGGTCATAAGCGATACTTTGCGAATATGAGCTGGATGTTCGGAGGACAGATGTTCTCACTTCTTGTCTCTTTCTTTATCGGAGCTTGGGTGGCTCGATATTTAGGTCCAGAGAACTATGGAGTACTGAACTACTCTATAGCGTTTGTTGGTATTTTTGGATTTATTTCTACTTTGGGTGTAGATGGTATTCTAAATAGAGAACTGATAAAGAATCCAGAGAAGAGGGAAGTATTGTTGGGCACAGTATTCCGCCTGAAGTTAATAGGAGGTATTTTAGCTTTAGCTTTGTCTGTAGTAAGTGTGATGATTTTCCAGTCAGATCCTCTTATCAGAATTCTAGTAATTTTATTTTCTTTTTCTTTTATACTGCAGTCTATAAATGTAATTAGTAATTATTTTAATGCCAATGTAAAGTCAAAGAATAATGTAAGAGCTTCTATCTTGTCTACAGTTATTTCTTCTTTATTAAAAATTATAGTTATCTCCCTAGGTAAGGGAGTGATATGGTTTGTTGTTGTTTTTGTGTTAGATGCTCTATGGCAGGGTATAGGGTTAGTTATTTCTTATCGTAATTATGGTCTGAAAATAAATAATTGGATTTATGATAAAGTTCTAGGAAAAGAAATCCTAAAGAATTCTTGGCCTCTTATGCTTGCTTCTGCTGCAGGATTTATCGCATTAAAAATTGACCAAGTCATGATCGGCTCTATGCTCGGTAACAGGGAAGTGGGTCTTTATGCTGCTGCTGTGAAGCTTGTAGAAGTTTGGTACTTCGTGCCAGGGATTATATGTGGGTCTTTATTCCCAGCTATAGTGAATGCAAAGAAGACGAGTATGAAACTCTATCAAAATCGTTTAAAGAATTTATATATTTTAATGACAATAATTCCTATCTTAATGGCTATCCCTGTTACACTTCTAGCTAAACCAGTAATTCATTTTATGTTTGGAAACGGGTACTTAGAATCTGTAAATGTTTTACGTATTTACATATGGTCAAGTGTTGGACTATTCTTGGGTTGGGCTGTCGGTCAGTATCTAATGACAGAGAATTTAGTAAAGACTATCTTCTGGCTGAATATTATCTCTATGATATTAAATATAATTTTAAATTTTATATTTATCCCCATGTTCGGTATTATAGGCTCAGCTTGGGCGACTCTTATATCTTATGCAGTTACACCAGTAGGAGTGTGGATTATAAGAAATAATCTTGGAAAGTTTATTAATATAAAATAGATTTTTTTATCTTATTTAAAAATATTTCTTTAGTAAATAATTCTTTGTATCTTTTCCTTGCACTATTAGCATAATTAATTCTAATTTGATCGTTTGATATAATTTTATTTATAGCCACAGCTATAGCTTGAGAATTTTTGGGTTCTATAGTAATGCCACTTATTTCATTTAAGCTAACTTCTTCAACTGCTGTATTTAAATAAGTATTAATTATAGGTAAACTAGCAGCCATAGCCTCAATCTGCACAATTCCGAAAGCCTCACTTCTCTCTGTGGAAGGAAAGAGAAAGACATCTGCTGCAAGTAAATAAGGTATAAGACTTACTTGAGGGGGAATTATAAATATTTTTTTTGTTAATTTTAATTTATATATAAGTTTTCTTAACTTTTTTTCTTCTGGTCCTTGTCCTATAATAATTAGAATTGCATTAACATCATTCATTGATTTTATAGCATAATCAAATCCCTTATAATAAACCAGTCTACCTATTGATAGTATTAATTTATTTGGTGCGTATTGTTTATTTATTTTTTCTGCTTGTGAATAGTCTTCTTTTGTAAAATCAAGATCAATTCCAAAAGGTATAATTTCACATTTAGATTTATATTTTTTTAATAAAGATGAAGAATGTATTATATTATTACCACTTACTAGTATTTTTTTTGCTTTTCTTAGGCTAAAATTAATAAAAGGTATGAAGGGTATTTTAGAGATTTTTTGTTTAATAATATCAGAATGATAATATATTATAATTTTTTCTTTTGGGATGAAGGGTATAAGAAATGTGGAAAGAGGGAAAGGGAAATGGATAATAAAAATATCATAATTATTTTTAATTTCAAAGAATAATTTAAAAAAATCAAAAGATAATGGCATACCTAATACTTTACCAAAAGATGCACTTCTGTAGACTTTTATTCCATTTATTATTTCTTCTTGTCTTTGACCTTTCCTCTGGCATGCTAAAATATCAATGGTAATATCATCTTTTCCATTTAAACCTTCCGCTATATCTTTGACTACTGTTTCTATTCCGCCTATTGTTGGATAGTATAGTTTATTTATTTGAAGTATTTTCATAAGTATGTATTATATTTATAAGGTGTGAGGATGAATTTTCCCAATTAAATCTTAGACAGTTTTTCCTCCCTTTAATTTTTAAGGTATTAACTAAGCTGTCAGATTGCAAAATTTGCTTAATTTTTTCTTTCATATCTTCTTCATTTCTTGGGTCAAAGAATACAGCAGAATCAGATGCAATTTCTCTAAAAGCAGGTATATCTGAACACACAACAGGAATTTCTAGAATTTCTGCTTCTAGTATGGGTAATCCAAATCCTTCATATAGAGAAGGAAAAACTAATATTTTAGCATTTTTTATAATATCAGTTTTTTCTGACTCAGAAATAAAGCCAGTAAAAATTATATTATCATTTAATACTTTGTAATTTTTACCTAATGTTTTCATGTTATCATCATTTTTACCTATGACAATTAATTTAATATTATGAATTTCATTTGTCAGTAAATTGAATGCTTTAAATAATAGTAATAAATTTTTTCTTGGTCTGGCATTACCTATAACTACAATATAATTTATTTCTTTCCATTTTGAATTTGGTGTAAGTGATGATTTTACTGGCTCTCTTGTTCCATTATAAATAACTTCAATATTATTTTGATCTACTCGTAGATTATTTATTAATTCTTTTTTAGAGAAATTTGAAACGGTTATTATTTTTAAAGATGTTAGTTTAGCAAAAAATAAATTAATAGACCAAAAAATTTTACCCAGTAAACTATTTTCATTTTTTAAAACAAAAGGGGCAGCATCATGAATTGTGACTATTTTTCTATTATAAAACCAAGGAGATAAAAGAGAAGGACAAAATAAAATATCAAATTTCCCTTTTTTTAAATTATAAGGAAATATTATTTGTAAATATAAAAATATAATAATTCTATTTAATATATTAAAGTTTATAATTTTTAATTTAATATTATCAGGTAGGGGAGAAAGAAATTGGGCAGATTTTTTATTGGCGAAAACTACAACTTCATCCAGTTGATTATCGGGCCAAGAATTTAGTATTCCTGAGAGAAATACTTCTATGCCTTGCCAGCTTGTATAAGGTATTGCATTGATGGCGATTTTCATAAATTATTATTTATAATAAGTTGAAGTTACATATAATACCTGCTTATAAATATCTGGGTATTTTTTTATGTTTTTTAATAGATTTAATTTATATAAAGTTTTCTCTCTAATGATTTTAATAAAATAAACGAATTTATTATAAATTTTACTTCCGAAAAAAGACATTAATAAAAGTATGAAAGCTTGTAAGTTAAATTTATATTCTAGGGATTTGATTAACTTTTTTCTTCCTATTCTCATATCTCCAGTTAACAGGTTAAAATTTCCAGATTCTTTATATTTTAAAGAAAAATCATTTTTAGATATTATCTTACTCTTTATGTATTTTTCTATAATTGAATCAGTTCTATTCTTCAGTTTTTTTATATCGATATGGCTAGTTTCTTGATTATCATGCTCTAAATATATGACTAATGGAATGTCTAGAGATTTGTATTTGATGTTGTAATTTTTTATTTTTGAACCCCAATTGAATTCAAGGTCTGTATCTTCAATGCCTCTCATTTCTTTACTTTCATCAAAATATCCCAATAATTCAAATAATTTTTTTTTATAAATAATACAAGATGGATTAGCCGGATTTATGTTTATTAATCCTTTTTGATGATTAAAAATCCATCTTTTGCATGATATATAATCATAATTATTTGCTTCAATTAAGTCGATATGATTTTTAATCATATCGGGAAGAATATAGTCATCAGAATCTAAAAGCAGAATAAATTCTCCTAATGATTTTTTAATCCCAAAATTTCTAGCTACTCCCTGCCCGGAATTTTGTTGATAGAAGTAACTGATTCTCTTATCTTCTTCTGTAAGCTTTTTACATAATGCTGAAGTATCGTCAGTAGACCCATCGTCAATTATTAATAATTCCCAATTATTATAATTTTGTTGAAGGACACTTTTAATGGAAATATCTATTAAAATATTTGATCTATTGTATGTTGGTATTATTATTGAAATTTTTGGGTTATGATTTTTCATTTTATTTTTTAGAAATTAGTAAAATTTTATATTTAAAGAGTTTTTTATTTT
>CAIYVW010000005.1 GCA_903929735.1 uncultured bacterium | reverse complement strand
GGTCAAAAAATGACAAAAAACACCAAAAAACACCAAAAAATGACCAAAAACTCAGGTTATTAAGAACTAAACCCCTTTTTTGACCCTTTTTTGCCTTTTTGGCCGAGTTTAGTATAAGGGGGGGTGTCAAAAAGGGGGGGGTCAAAAAAGGTCAAAAATACAGCAGGAAATGGACTGAAATCTAAAGGCTGTAGTATAGCGAAAAACACCAAAAATGGCAAAATATGTAATAAGGAGAAGGTTGTACCTCTAAAGTATTGGTATTCGTGTGTACAATGTAAGATAAATATGAGTTTTGATTTAATAACTGAATGGACAACATGGGAAGGTTCCTTCTCTCAAGAACATATACGTTCTCAAAAGAAACGTCATAGAACGGAGTAGTAACATGACTGACCAAAAGAAGTATTATCAACAAAATAAGGAAAGAATCAAAGCTAAGAAAAACCTAAGATATAAAGAACAAAAAGAAAAACTAAATCTATTTTCTAACACCTATGCTGGAGCTTACCCAGAAGTAGACGATCTTACGGGTATTCCTGATTTTTATTTGGAAGATAAGGAAGATAAACCTCGTAAAAATGTTATATGGAAATCTTGGAGTAATCTACCTTAAGGAATTTATATGGCAATTAATACAAGTTATGAAGATTTACTTAAAGACTTATATAAACAACTAGGTTCAGAGAATGTGTATCACGCTGATTTTAAAGCAGATACATTAAAGTTTAATATACCTACAGCCTTTCTTAAACAGCAAGGATTATCTACAAGAAGTTCTAAATCTTCAGGTAGAAGATTAATAATTAGAGATGGTAAAATTGAGGATGAAAAAGATCCTGAAGAATCTCTTAAACCCGGAGAAATAGAACGATTTAGTAAAGCTAATACTAACGTTAAAACTAAACCATCTTCAACCATACAATCATCTACTTACTGGGTAGATAAACAATACCTAGTAGTTAGTTTTAAGTCTGGTTCTACATATAGTTATTCAGGGGTTCCAGTTGATACAGTAATGGAATGGGAAGAAGCATCTTCAGCAGGCAGTTATTTTTACTATAATATACGAATGAGTTATTCCTATCAGAAGCTAGGATAATTGGAGGTTAGTATGGGACAAGCAACACCAGAGATGATAGCATTACAAACAAAACGATTTTTGAATTTTGTTCATAATAACAATCTAAACGGTACAATCCCATATATTTTACGTTCAATTTATGAGTCAAACGCCGGGGTGTGGCCTTTTAGTGTTAGAGTAATACCGTTTGAAAACCTAAATTTTACAGTGAGTTAACAATGGTAACAACTAAAGAACTTCTTTTAACTGAAACTAACTATACAGATACTAAACGTGCTAAACTAGTTGGCAATATGAGGATGTTACATGCTGCTATGGGTATTTCATTAGAAGCTGCAGAGTTTCTCGAAATCATACATAAAAACATATTTTATGATAAACCAGGGTGGAAATCCGAATTAGAAAATGAATTAGCTGATGTAATATGGTTTGTTCATTTAGCCTGTGATGAGTTAGGAACAGATATCAATGAACTTGAAGAAAAAGTATTTAAGAAACTGCAAGATAGACATAAGGGAGGTAATAAATGAACAATGAAAAAGAAATAGAAAGACTAACTAATATTAAAACTGCATTACAAACAATACCACCTGAACGACTAAATCCATCAATTCTAAGAGAAGTATTAGATTCACATACTATGTGTTTATACCACGTAATTAATGATTTAAAGAAAAAGCAAAATAAGGATGATTTTGTTGAATTTATCATCCCAGATGAGGATAATGAATTGAAAACACCTAGCCCAGAAGTGAGAGGAGAAATGAAATCTGATATACTCGGTATCACCGGTAAAGGAGATATGTCTGACAAACCTCACATGAGAGCATTGAACCCTAAATTTCTATTAGAAATAGGTCAGGTGTTCCGTTTTGGGCAGAAGAAACACGGTGTGGATAATTTTAGGCTGATGACTTCTGAAGCCGCTGGTGAGCTTATAGACGCTTCTATGAGGCATTTCTTAGCTTATATAGGTGGTGAGGAATCCGCATCTGATAGTGGATTGAGTCATCTAGCACACCTGGCAGCAAATATTAATATGTTATATCGTATTCAATCCAGAAGTTCATACGAAGAGGTTATTAAAGTAATCTCAGGAGGAGATTTATGAAATTTATAATTTTAGAGTTAACTGATGATAATAGAGCATTTATTGATATGATTTTGCAAGAAAACCCAAATCTTAGCAGGGATCAACTATTTAATGAGATGATTGAAGATTTGCGACTTGATCTTGAATATATAGACGATAAAGAAGAATCTTCTAATTAGTAGGTAG
>CAIYVW010000004.1 GCA_903929735.1 uncultured bacterium | reverse complement strand
GGGGATGTCTAAAAAGTAAAATTACTCTTTTTGATGTTTTTTGATATTTTCTGATGACTTTTTATACTTTTTTAGATTTTTAAAGATAAACTGAAGAAGGCTAGTTCGCCATCTTCTTAATATTATGTGCAATACTTATTATACCCCATTCAGTATTCACATTTATAAGCCCTTTTGAGTAAAATCGTCTAAATTGATTGTTATGTTTTATTTGACCGAAGACACTTTCGACATCAACTCCTCTTTGAGTGCGCAATTTTTTACCATTTTCTGATTCCAGGTTTTGTCTTGCAGTATTTTTGTACTCTATTAGCCTGGGACTTATCTCTATGGTTCTGTTATTTAACCCCTTACAGCACTTTTCTTTGTATTGGCACCCTTCACAAGATCTTGATTTATAAACTATTTTTTCTGATTTGTATCCATTCTCTGTTTGGATCTTCTTGATATATGCAAAATCTAACATCTGGCCTGAGGGGCATTGATACTGATCTTTTTCCTGAGTATAGACAAAACGATCAGATATAAAGTTCTTTTTTTTGTATTCGCTCGTCTTCTCATAATCAAAGTTGTTGTATTTTATGTAGTTACCAATATTATTGCGATCTACATAGTCATAGTTTTCTTCACTTCCGTACCCTGCATCTGCAATAATATTCTTAGGAACTCCTCTTAATTGTGTTTTTACCTTATCTATGAAAGGTATAAATACGGAGGTGTCTGCAGCTTTCTGATATATCCCGTAACCTAAAATGAACTGATCCTCCGTTGCTATCTGAACATTGTATCCAGGCTTTAACTGACCCATTCCTAGGTGGTCCTCTTTCATGCGAAAGAACGTGGCATCAGTGTCAGTCTTAGAACAACTGTTACGTCCGTCGAGCATATCTTTATGCTGCTCGTACTTCTTTAGCTTTGGAATATAATCCTTCTTCAGCTTTGCAACATCCGTGGCTACCTGTTTTGATTTTGCCCCTTTTGATAATTTCTGATTTATCTCTTCTACCAGTTTATCAACCTGCTCAGATGTTATGTTACCCTCAAGCTCCTCCAGATTATGTGACCCATACTCGGCATCTTCTTCTTTCTGAAGTTGTTCAATATGAGATAATAATCTCTTTACTTTTTCTTTAGTCATATTTTCGTGCCTCTCTACATTCTTTTTCCATATATAACTATACCTGTTTGCATTAGCTTCTATTTTCGTCCCGTCAACAAAAAGATTTTCTGCCTTCACATATCCCCTTTGTATAAGAACATCTATTACTGAACTAAAAATATTCTCTACAGCCTCTTTCATCCTTTTAGCCCGGAAGTTATGGATTGTACCGTGATCAGGAGTACTCATCCCACTTATCCACATAAAATTTACATTCTCCCGTAATGCTTTCTCGATCCTGCGAGTAGTGTAGATCCCCTGAGTATATGCATAAGTGAGCACTTTTAACATTATTCTTGGTGAATAACTGCTAGCCCCGCCTCCTTTATAAGTGTCAAAAAGTGGAGCCAATTTGATTTGGTCGATAACTTCATCTACGACTCTAACTATATGATTATCTGGTATTAAACTTCCTATATTTGGAGGAAGCAATAATAACTGGTTGCTTTTATCCTCCCTAAATACTATCTTAGCCATAAGATTTTTGTTATATCTCTAATTTATAACAGATTGGAGAATAAACAAGGGGATGAAACAGCCATTTCATCCCCATTTTTATCTTAGTTATTAACAATGTATCTTTGACTTTTTAGACAGCCCCAT
>CAIYVW010000003.1 GCA_903929735.1 uncultured bacterium | reverse complement strand
GATAATAACTTAGAATGGCATATTCAAAGTAAGTTCTCCTGTATAAACACCAACTGCCTGATGAGCATCAATATGAACAGCTAAGTTTACTGAATCAGAATTTATTGTACAAATATCTCCAAGTTGTGAAGCTTTGTTAAGAATTGTTGCACCAGTAGTACCAATAGCAATCCAAGAATTTTGGTTTGTACCAACAGTACAAGCACCAGTATACAAATAGTTAGTGGCAGCTATCATAGATACATTGTTTTTAGGAATAGTATGAGAGTTTGCATCAGAAAGATCAGTAGTAGCTTGCATAGTCATAGTCCAATAAGCAAGTCCTTCAGTATCTGTACATGAGAAAAGAGTACTTACTCCACCACCTGAGAAAGTGTTACCAGTCATATCATAAGCAGCATATTGAGCAGGATGTTCACCAATATACAATGAAGTACCATATACACATGATCAAGAAGTAGTAGTAATTCTTAATGAAACATCTCCAGTTGGAGCTACGATATTGTATGCACTAGTTGAATTAGATAACAATAATAGAGAAGCTATAAGTGCAAGACTTAAAGCACCAATTTTTATAACATTTTTCATTTGTGTTTTAAAACAAAATATAAAATTTCTGACACCTTATGGGCATCAAAAAAGTCCTAGACCATATAATATATCATATTTTGTGCATGTTAATGAACATATTAATTCCTTCCTGTATGATTAAAGTATACTCAGAAATTTTTTCCTGTCAAATTTTAGAAGACTTTTTTGTACTACAGATATAATTAATGTAAAACATGTTATAATTGCTGCAATTAGGGTTACACTTTACAAAAGTATATAATATGATAAAACAATAGGGACGATAGTCCCTAAGTGTATTTATCTCTAAGTATTTACTATGTATATATGTAACGCTATGATCCAACTAAGAATCGCTAAAATGCAAGAAATCATCAATAAAGAAATTACTGTAGTTCAAGTAGCTAGAGAACTGGCAGTAACAAGAAAAACAGTACATCAATGGTTAGCTAGATATAAGAGATTATGAGGACCATGATTATATCCTAGGAAGCCATGACCGAGACATTGATCTCCACCAAATAGGACAGCAAAACGAATAGAAAGATTAGTGATAGATATCTCGAAAGAGCAGAGATTCAAGTGACCAATAACAATATGAGATAGACTTGAAGATGAGTATAATATAAAGTTACATCCAACAACGATATTTAGGATACTCAAGAGAAATCACGTAAGGTATTATGAAAAATATGTGAGATTTAAGAGACCAAGTAAGCTATATAGTTTATGAAAGCCATGACAAGAAATGCAATTAGATACGTGTTTCCCCTTTTGATATGGTGAATGAGTTATTGTATATGATATGATAGATGATTGTTCTAGAACGATAAAGGCTAGGGCTTATGAAGAGAAGACAGTAGTAAATAGTATAGCATTTGTGCAGTATGTATTAAGTAGGATAACGTTTACTGTACGCGCAATAAGGACGGATAATGGAAGTGAGTTTAGTAGAAAGTTTAGTGAATATCTAGAAAGTATTGGAATCAAACATATTAAAAATACTACCTATACGCCAGAAGAAAATGGAAAAATAGAGAGATATCATAGGACTCGAAAAGATGAAGATATAAACTATCGAAGCTATGGAATGACTCTGGATGAAGCAAATTATAGATTAAAACTATGGGAATATTACTATAATTACAAAAGAAAACATAGATGATTAGGTATGAATGGGCTAACGCCCATCCAAAAATATCATCTATGTTCACTTATAAAAGTGTAACCTTGATTCTGCAACAGAATAATAATTATAGGATAAAAGCACATAGGGGAATATTTTTTGCCTATGAATGTAGTTCAAGAAATTTGCATTTTTTAGCATTTCTACGTATAATTAGACATAAGCAAAAAGCTAAAACCTACCCAACGGTATATAGCGCTTTACAAATTCAGGCTTTACTCTTTAAGCTAGGGTATTATGATCCAAATTGATTACAAAGCAAAACTAGACGAGGCAGTTCTCCAATCAGATGTAGTAAAGATTTTTGATAATCTTTTGACAGTTGCGGTTGAAGCAGGAGCGTCAGATATTCATATTGAACCATTAGAAAGTTATTGTAGAATCAGAATAAGAATCGATGGAATTCTTGAAGAACTCGTTCAATACCCTAAGAACCTCCATGAGAGTATTATTTCAAAATTCAAAATAGAGTCAGGACAAATGAGACCAGACGAAAAAAGAGTACCACAAGATGCAAGGGTATCAAGTGTTACCTTAACAAATAAAGAAATCGATCTCCGTGCAAACACCCTTCCAAGCGTATGGTGAGAATGTCTAGTAATGCGTATTGTGGATAAATCAATAAAAATTCCACCATTGGAAACACTTGGTATAGAGGGAAGTAATAAAGATATTATTTTTAGACATTTAAAATATCCAAACGGAATTATCCTCATGACAGGACCTACAGGTTCAGGTAAAACAACAACACTGTATGCATGCCTCGATTATGTAAACACAACAGAAGTAAATATTATAACATATGAAGATCCAGTAGAAAATAAAATGGCAGGACTCAACCAAGCACAAATTAGGGCAGATATAGGATTTAGTTTTGCTAATGGACTCAGATGATGACTTAGACAAGATCCTGACATTATGATGGTAGGAGAAATTCGTGATAGAGAAACGCTAGATATGGCTATGGAATCAGCGATGACAGGACACTTGGTATTTTCTACTGTACATACAAATTCATCAGCAGAGACTATCACAAGAGTATATAATCTATGAGCAAAACCATATATGCTCGTAGGGACATTCAATCTTGTAATGGCAGAAAGACTGACAAGAAAAGTATGTAGTAATTGTAAAACACAAACTTCAGCCAAAGAAAACCCTAAATATAAATTTGCAAAAGAAAGTTTCAGAAATTTTGATAAAGACGCGCTTAAAAAAGAAATTCTTAATAGGGGAATAACTCAGCAACAACGAGATGATTTTATAAATAACGCAATGGTATATACGGGGACAGGAAAAGATCCTATATCAGGAGAAAAGTGTCCTCTATGTTGATGAAGCGGATACAAGGGTAGAGTTGGGCTTTTTGAAATGATGGATTATACTGACGAAATAAAAAACCTTCTTTTGGAAGGAAAATCATCATTTGAAGTAGAAAGCGTAGCACTACAAAAAGGAATGATCAATCTCGAGAGAGATGGGGTTTTTAAAATCATTAAAGGAATGACCACACTAGATGAAGTCTATAGATACGTTAAAGCAAAATTTGATAAATAAATTTTAGCTTAAAGCAGAAAGCTCAAAGCAGAAAGCACAGTAACAGTAAAAAAACTTTATTATGCCTCAAGCTTCAAGCGTTAAGCATGTTATTATAAAGTATGGAAGACAATAAACTATGATTCTTTGAAAAGTTTATCATCAAAAAGTTTTTTGCACCTAAACTAAAACAAAAGACCAATTTTTTTAGATTATTAGCATTAGCACAAAGATCAGGATTATGACTCAGAGATGCATTATTCTCCATAAGAAGATCTGAGACAAACAAAGGACTGCTTATGATTATACAAGATTTGATTGATCAACTCACCCAATGATATACACTTTCCCAAGCAATGAAAAATCACAATTACTTCTTCCAAGAAGAAGAAGTTGCCCTAATTGAATCAGCAGAAGCCATGGGAAATTTGCCAGAGATATTGGATGAAATTGCCATAGAACTTGAAAATTCTCAAAGAATAAATGGAAAAATAAAAAAAGCAATGACGTATCCGATAGTACTTATTATCTTTGCTTTTATAGCAGTAACGATTCTATTGATATACGTTATCCCGACAATAGTAACGATGTTTCCTAATCAAGAAAGTCTACCAGGTTTGACAAAATTTATGATGTGAGCATCATTGTTTTTACAAAGAACACGATATCTTATTCTTATAATTGGCATATGAATAATAGCATTATATAGATTTTCATATAAATATATTTTAGCATTCAAAATATTTATCGACAAAATTATGGTAACTATGCCAGCGGTTGCATGAGTCGTAAGAACATATTACATGTATAGATTTTCCAAACTGTTAAGTCAACTATACAGCGCCTGAGTGAGTCCAATTGTTTCATTAAAACTCATAGCAAATACATTTACCAACTTTTTCTATAGAAAAAAAATCATGGAAATAAAAGAAAATCTCAATGCTGGATTTACGTTCGCAGAATCAATGGAATGATCATCATTATTTGATCCGATTTTAGTACAAATTATTCATGTAGGAGAAGATACAGGAAATATAACTGAAGTACTTAAAAAGATGGCAGATTTTTATCGTGATATGTTGCAAACCAAGATAGATATTCTTATGAGTTTAATCGAGCCACTACTTATGGCAATGATTGCTGTCCTTATATGAGTGATTGTAGGATCAATATTCTTGCCTATGGCAGATCTTGTTAATGTTATCAAATAGTTTTATATCTTCTGAATACGAATGAAAAAAAGTATAGTCATAGTATGTATGCTACTCAGTATAGTACTATTCCAGAATTATTCGGAAGCACAAGTAACACAAAATCAATCAGCAGGATTAGGCGATATAATTTTCGAAACAAACACCACTACAGGGTACTGATGAACGATAAATGAAATAAGTTATGCTATGATACAACTCCATCTCACTATAGCAGGCAAAAACACTAAAGCAAGTAATTATGAAGGAGAGACACTAGCAACCATACAAAAGTTAGAAGAACCTACCAAGACGGATATTATTGAAGTACTAAATATAGCAACAAACAAACAAGAAGCACTAATTGCATATCTCAATGATTGCGAACAAAATTTACAAAAATGAGATAGTATTTCTGCGTATATGAAACAAGAAATAGTACTATTTAAAGGAGATATGGAATCATGTTTGACCGAAAAAAACATTAGTGATAAATCATATTTTGATGCTATAAGTAG
>CAIYVW010000002.1 GCA_903929735.1 uncultured bacterium | reverse complement strand
TTCTTTCTTTATTTCTTCTTCTTTTGCATTTTTATATTTATTAACAAGTATTAGTATAGCTATAACTCTTATTTCATGATATTTATTTTCTAATAATTTAGTTATACCTTCATAATTTAAATCTTTGTATTTAATAGCAATTTTGCGAGACACAGGCACCATTATACCTAGGAATTTATCTCCTTCTCCATATTGACCCTTGCCAGTTTTGAAAAAACGAGATAAATTAGCCGATTTACTATTATTAGCTTTTTCTTTTACTTCTTTTAATAAACAATTTAAATTAGTTAAGTTAGATTTAATCATATAAGCACATTATATATAAAAAAATCCCCTGAACAAATAGTCCAGGGGATTTTTTAAAAGAATTATCAACATAAAAAATATTTTTAATTTTTATTAAATGAAATTACTTTCTATATTTTGTGGAGTAATATATGGGAATAATTCTTTTGCTTTTTTATTAGTAGTTATCATTTCGTTACGAAAGCTACTTAGCATATTCTTTCCAACCTTAGCTTTTTTATTTGAAGTAAAAAGATTTAAAAATAATCCTGCAATTTTTAGAGATAAGGTATAGCTACTATATACAAATATTTTTTTATTTTTCCATTTAGCATATTTTTTTATTAACTCAACATACGAGACAATTTCTCCTCCTCCTATTTCTATTATTTCACTTTTATTAGTTTCTAAACAAATAGATTCTTTTAAATATGAAAGAATGTCATTTAATCCTATAGGTTCTGTCTTAGTATTAGCCCAGCTAGGTAGTATAATAATACGACTTTTGTTTACTATATCTCTTATTATTTCAAAAGAAATACTACCTTCTCCTATTACAATTGAAGCTCTTAGTTCTATAACTTCACTTATATATTTGCGTAGAATTTCACCTGTTTTATGTCTACTTTTTAAATGCTTGGATAGATTTTTACAATTATCATCTCCTAATCCACTTAGGTAAATAACCCTTTTAATATTTGAAAGCTCAAGAGCTTTACCTGTTGTATTTGCAGATTGTATTTCTTTTTCATAAAAGTCGTCATCTTTATCAGCCATAGAGTGGACTAGATAAAATGCTATATCTATACCAGCTAGAGATTCTTTCATTTCTTCATAATTTAGAGTATTTGCTTTTATTTTCTTAACTCTATTTATGAATTTTTTATCTATTATTATATTTTCTACATTGCGTGAAATAGCAAAAATATCATGGCTTGTATTATCTAAAAGGTATTTAGTTAAATTAGTTCCAATAAATCCACTTGCTCCAATGATAGCTATCTTCATATATTTATTTTAGCATGTTTTAAGTTAATATGAGTGGGTTGAAAACAAAACGACCGCAGGATAAAATAAAATTTTACCTACGGTTCGTGTCGTTATTTTTTACATCATTAGAAAATATTTTTTTTTCATCAGATGTATTATTTTTTTGAAGTAACTAATCATGTCATACTGACTTAGTATGACATAAGTTAATCCTCCAAAAAGAATTAAACCAACAATGTGGCCACCAAATTGTGACCAGTCATTTTTTAGAAAAAATTTAATCGTGTCATACAACCCTTTTAGGATCATAACAAACATAACGATTAGTAATCTTGAATAAAATACATAATCTCTTAATTCTTTTCTCTTTTTCATAACCTTAAGTATTTTAACCAGCTAACTGGTTTGGTTTAATAAATAAAATTTAACTTTTTTTAATTATACATGAAATTTTATTAAAAGTCAATAGCTATGATTTCCTTTTGTTTTCTAAGTATTTTCGATTTTTAAGCTTTTCAGGGAGTAAATCCTTCGATGTATATTTCTCATATTCTTTCCCATACCCTAGTTCTTTATTGAGCTTAGTTGTTGGATTTCTTATTTCTAATGGTATGGGTAAGTTGCCATACTTAACAACATCTTCTCTTGATTTTAAATATGCATCATAAGCTCGTCTATCTTTAGGAGCTTCTGATAAGTAAACTACACCGTGGGCTAAGTTTTCTCCACACTCAGGCATACCTATAGTTTCAACTGCTCTATAGACTGCATTTGCTACTACTAAGGCAGTAGGAAGAACAAGACCTATATCCTCACTTGCAAAGATGACCATGCGGCGAGCAATAAACTTTGGGTCCTCTCCTGCTATGAGCATTCGGTTCATGTAGTAAAGAGCAGCATCAGGCTGAGAAGCACGCATACTCTTTATGAATGCACTGATAGTATCATAATGTTCACTTCCCTTTTTGTCATAGCGAAGGAATTTAGATTGTAAAGTATTTTTTAGATTTTCTATTGTTACTTCTTTATATAATGAAATAGTATTCTCTATCATTGCTAGGGCTTGCCTAGCATCACCTTTAGCCATATTTATCAACCAGTCTAATGCATCCTTTTTTATTTTATGCTTAGCACTTTTAATAATTTTAGTCATATCTTCGGATGTTAGTTCTTCTAGAACAAAAATACGACAACGAGAAAGTAACGCTGGTATAACTTCAAAGCTCGGATTTTCTGTTGTAGCTCCTATGAGCACCAATCTTCCACTTTCTACATATGGTAACAGAAAGTCTTGTTGTGCTTTGTTAAAACGGTGGATTTCATCTAAGAATAAAATTTTAGGTCCTAAAAGAGTTCCACTAGTACCTCCTTCTAATATTTGTCTTATATCATCTTTACCCGCAGACACAGCTGAAAGTTCATGATAGTCAGCATTTAATGCTTGTGCATATATACGAGCGAGGGTTGTCTTACCTACACCTGGTGGTCCCCAAAGAATAAAAGAAAAAATATGTTTCTTTTCTATGGCGATAGATAAAGGTTTATTCTCACCTACTAGATGTTCTTGGCCTATGAATTCTTTTAAGTTTTTTGGTCTTAGTTTAGAAGCTAGTGGTTCCATAATACCCCAATTATACCACCCTCTGAAAACTAGTCACGTTGACTCATTATTTATAAAGTATTATAAATAAGATGAATATAAACCTTAAAACTAGCACTATGGAGAAACTGATTAGTATTATTATTTTCTCTCTAATCTTAATTTTATTCTTTTGGAAATATATCTTAGATGGAATATTATATGTATTTGTTCCTAAAAGATATTCTTTAGAAGGAAAAATTATAGACTTATGGGAAGAGCCTTCTTCTACGGTTTTTATACCTATGGTTATGACCAAATTAGAATCAGGTGAAGCTTTAGTTCAAATGAAAAAAGTAACACTTTATTCCTATTTTATCTCTATTAAGATAGCTGGAGAGGAAGAAGAAACTACTCTAAGAGTTAATTCTGATTATTTTGATAAATTAATTTATCTGAATAATTCAGAATCAGACTTTTGTATTCTTACTTGCAAAAAATATGCATGGTGTAATATTGTAGATATAGTAAACATTTCTTAAATAAAAAAGACCTGTAAGTCAAATAATGATTTACAGGTCTTTTTCTATTTTCTATATTTTCTGTTTTTCCATTTATCTGCAATCTTCACACGATTTAGAGATCTTTCTAACTCTGACTCAAAGTGTTCAAAGTCTACTATTTCATTATTGATGGCTTTCTTACGTAGTTCTTCAGCTTTAGCTTTTGCCTTTTCTATAACTTCGTCTGATATATCTCCTACATGCTCAGCAAAATCTGCAAGAATAGCTACTTCAGTAATACCTTTTTCATTGGCTTTTACTTCTACGAATCCTCCTACGACTGCTATTGGTAGATGTTCTCCATTTACAAAAGCCACTATGTCACCTGAAGAAAGAGGTGCTATGAGAGGTATATGGTCTGCTAAGACAGTAATCTCTCCTTCTTTTGTAGGTATAGTCACCTGCTCAACCATCTCTTCTATGATTAGCTTCTCTGGTGTAACGATTTTAAGTTGTAATAGTTTAGACATGTTGTTTTAATTAAAGAATTATTTAAAAAATTCTTTTCAAAAATTAGATAGCACCCTTCATATAAAATTCGTTTTCTGAAAGTCCATCGTGCTTACCTTCTAGTATTTCTTTGAATGATCTGATTGTTTCCTTTAGAGGAACGTATTGACCTGGAGTACCTGTGAATTGTTCAGCAACGAAGAATGGCTGAGATAGGAATTTCTGAATCTTACGAGCACGAGATACGAGAGCTTTGTCATCTTCTGAAAGTTCTTCCATACCCAAGATAGCAATAATATCTTGTAAATCTTTATAACGCTGTAAGACACGCTGAACTTCACGAGCTACTTCATAGTGTTCTTTACCTACGATGTGTGGGTCAAGAATAGTAGAAGAAGAGTCAAGTGGATCAACAGCTGGGTAGATACCTATCTCTGTAAGAGAACGGTTTAGCACCACTGTAGAGTCAAGGTGAGAGAATGTTGTAGCTGGAGCTGGGTCAGTAAGGTCATCAGCTGGCACATAGACAGCTTGAACAGAAGTAACAGAGCCTTTATCTGTAGATGTGATTCTTTCTTGTAAGTTCCCCATCTCTGTTGAAAGGGTTGGCTGGTAACCCACAGCGGAAGGAATACGGCCTAGTAAAGCTGACACCTCAGAACCTGCTTGTGTAAAGCGGAAGATATTGTCGATGAAGAAAAGAACATCCTTACCTTCTTGATCTCGGAAGTATTCAGCCATTGTAAGACCTGAAAGAGCTACACGTAGACGAGCACCAGGCGGTTCATTCATCTGTCCGAACACCATGGCAACTTTATCTAGAACCTTAGAATCTTTCATTTCGTGGTAGAGGTCGTTACCTTCACGAGTACGCTCACCAACTCCGGCGAATACAGAATATCCTCCGTGGTTACTTGCGATGTTATGGATGAGCTCCTGGATGACGACAGTCTTCCCCACTCCAGCACCACCGAAGAGTCCGACTTTACCACCTTTCAAAACAGGACAAATCAAGTCGATAACTTTGATACCAGTTTCAAGAATTTCAACTTTAGTTGCTTGAGATACGAATTCTGGGGCCTTACGGTGAATAGAAGAACGCTTGTCTGTAGTGATAGCCTTTCCGTCATCGATAGCATTACCCAAGACGTTGAATATTCTACCCAAAGTCTCTGTTCCTACTGGAACTGAGATAGGAGCACCTGTATCTGTGACTTGCATACCACGAGCGAGACCATCCGTAGTATCCATGGCGACAGCACGGACAACTCCACCTCCTAGGTGTTGTTCTGTCTCTAAGATTACTTTGATATCTCCATTCATTACTGAAAGAGCATTGTATATCTCTGGGATTTCTCCTTCAAAATAAACGTCGACGACTGGACCTATGATTCTTTTGATTGTACCTGTTTTCATTTTCTTTTAATAGCAGAACAAATTATTTTATGAAAAAATGTCTGGCTCCTTGTCCTCCCTCATCCGAGGACTTTTTTCAGAATATAATTTGTGTAGCTTTGTTAATAATATTAATAATGTTTATAATAGATTTTTTATCTAATTAATACTAGCCATACCCGCACTAATCTCTGATATTTCTTGAGTAATGCTTGCCTGACGAGCTTTGTTAAATACTAATGTCAGATCATCTATCATCTCTCCTGCAGCTTCCGATGCATTCTTCATAGCCATCATTCGGCTAGACTGTTCACTAGCACTGGACTCAAGGATCATATGGTATATCTGCATTTTGACTAACTTCTCTGCCAAGGATTCTACTATCTCATTCATATCTCCTTCAAAAATATATGGCACTTTATTTTCCGACAAAATCTTTTCTTTTTGGTGAGATTCTTCTCCTAGTTCTTCCACTAATTCTTTTATTTCTTGTTTTCTGATTGGAAGTATTTGTTTTATGTTTGGCTTTTGATTTAATGCTGATATGAAGTCTGTATATGCTATATAAACCTTCTTGTAAATGCCTTTTTTGTATTCATCTATTATTATTTTAGAAAGTGGCATTATATCAGAGAGGACACTATTGTCAGGTAAATCTAAGAATGAAGCTATGACAGATGAGCCAGTACGGCGCATGGCATGATCTCCCTTTTTACCAATAGTAATAATATCTATTTCATTCATGTCTATCTTCTTTAATTCATAAATAGTCTTTTTTATTATTTGAGAATTGTATGCACCACAGAGTCCTCCATTTGAAGTTATAAGTACAAATAGAGTTTTCTGTTTACTATTTGGATTCTCTTTGAAGAAAGGACTTGTAGTCTCATCTAGCCTTTCTGAAAGAGAAGTCAATAAATCCCAAGAATAATTGGCATATAGTCTTGAAGAAACAGCCTTTGATATAGCACGCTTCATCTTTGAAGCTGCTACGAGTTCCATCGCCTTTGTGATCTTCTTTGTGTTCTTCACACTTTTTATTCTTTGTTTTATTTCTTTTGTTCCTGCCATATTTATTTATTAAAACTTGCTACGAAATCAG
>CAIYVW010000001.1 GCA_903929735.1 uncultured bacterium | reverse complement strand
ATTAAATTATGTTTCTATAAAAGTTTTACACATTTGCTATTTTAATAATCACACCTTATCCACACCTTTGTTAATTGTTTAAATAAAATTCTAATTTTTTCTATTTCTTGTAGTAAAGCTGGATCTGTTTTTAAATCTTCTTTTATTTTTAAATGTGAATGTATTGCAGTTGTATGGTCTCTACCTCCTAACTTATTTCCAATTAAAGGATAAGAAATATTAAAATCTTCACGAAGTATATACATAGCAACTTGTCTTACTTTAACAACCTCCTTTCTTCTTGTTTTTTCATAAACAAATTCTTCTGATATACCATAATGATTTGCAATAACTCCTACGATATCCTTAATAGCCACTGTCTTTTTAGGTTTAATATTATTCTTAATAAGAATTTTTATTTCATTTAAAGAAAGAGATTTATTTTTAAGTTGAGACTGGCAAACAATAGTATTTAAACTTCCTTCTAATTCACGTATATTTCCATTGAGTATTTCAGCTAAATAAGAAACAACTTCATCTTCAATAATACAATTTGTAGATTCAAATTTGGCTTTTATAATAGCAATTCTAGATTCATAATCTGGCTCTGTTATTTGTACTGTCATACCTGATGCAAATCTTGATTGTAATCTTTCTTCTAAGCCTTGAATAAAGTTTGGATGTTTATCAGAAGAAAAAATAATTTGTTTATTACTTTCATATAAAGTATTAAATAGATGAAAAAGCTCTTCTTGCGTTTTATCTTTACCAGAAATGAATTGGATATCATCCATTATAATAACATCATACTTTCTATATTTTTCCTTAAAAGAATTTGGATTTTTGTTTTGAATTGAATTAATATAGTCAATTGCAAATTTTTCTAAACTCACATAATAAATTTTCTTTTGAGGGTATTTTATTTTAATAGTATTCCCTATTGCTTGTATCATATGGGTCTTTCCTAATCCTGTACCTCCATAAATAAAGAATGGATTATAATTCTGACCAGGATTCGTTATGATAGCTTGGGCTACAGCATAAGCTAGCTCATTAAATGGTCCAACAATAAAAGAGTTAAAGTTATATTTAGGATTTAAGTTATCTTCCTTATTTAAGTAAAGGTCGTTTAAAGGAAGTTCTTTATTTATATTAATTTGTTGTTTCGTGTTTGTATTTTCTGGAATTTTGTTTATGGCTTCATTCTTGTGGATTATATATTCAATACCACGGACACTTTCCTCGTGCCCTATTAGTGTTTTAAGTATTAATTTATGAAACTTATTAAAAAGCCAGTCTTTTACGAATTCATTTGGTACTCCGACATATAGAGTCCCCCCTTCTTCTTTTACAATTGAAGTATTTTTAAACCATGTTGTAAAGTTAGCCTTCGATATACTTAATTCAATTTCGGAAAGACACTTTTCCCAGAGCTCATTTGTATTCATATTCTCTATTATACCTGTGTTTTTGAAAACACAACAATTAAATACCTTAATTAAGGTGTTAATAACGTGTGGATATGTTTTAAACTATTTTTAAACTATATATCCAAAATATAGCTTAGGTCTTTATTAGACTACAACATGTTGCAAAATTGTCTATTTTAGTATATATTTTGCTTATGTCTCAAACATATCAACCAAATAAAAGGAAAAGAGCCAAATCTCATGGATTTTTGGTTCGTGCTAAAACTCCTGGAGGAAAAAAGGTAACAAAAGCTCGTCGTCAAAAAGGCCGTGCAAAAGTCTCTATTTATAAATAAATATGCTCCCAAAGAATAAAAGAGTCACTAAAGATACTTTTCAAACCATTATGGAGAAAGGAAGTATCCTTCATGGCTCTTTTTTCATGTTTCGTTATATAAAAGATAGTATACCCTCTTATGCCTTCATTGCTCCTAAAAAGATAGCAAAAAGGGCTGTTCTAAGGAACTCTCTAAGAAGAAAGGGCTATAATATACTTAGGTTTTATAATTTAAAATTAGGTTCTGGTTTGTTTTTTTATAAAAAGGAAGCTTTGAATGCTCATACACTAGATATTAAAAATGACATAGAAAATATTCTTAAGAGATCTAAGATAATTTAAATGAAAAAGCTCCTTATAAATATAATAAATATTTATCAAAAAACCCCTTTAAAATCACATAATTCTTGTGTTTTCATACCTACATGTTCTCAGTATACTAAAGAGGCCATCATTAAATATGGTGCCCTAGTAGGTGTGTATAAAGGATTATTAAGGATTTTTCGATGTCACCCTTGGCAGAAAAAACACTACGATCCACTTGAATAATAATTTCTTTGAAATAATTACTTTTTGATATACAATATACCAATGTGGAATACGATTTTTTACCAACCAATTTATAATATCCTTATATTTATAATAGGTCATGTTACTTTTGGAGATGTTGGTTTTGCTATTATTTTAGTTACAATTATAGTTAAATTAGTTATATATCCCCTAACCAAGAAGTCTATTAGAAGTCAAATTCTGATGAAGAGAATGGAGCCTGAAATAAAGCTTATTAAAAAGAATTATCCCAATAAGGAGGAACAAGCTAAAAAAACAATGGATTTATATAAGAAATATGGCACAAATCCATTTTCTGGATGTTTTGTTGTTATATTACAAATACCTATAATCTTTGCTTTATACTTTGTTTTTCTTCATGGTCTATCTTTAGATCCAAGTTTAATATACTCATTCTTAGTTAAACCTGCTTATATTCATACCAATTTCTTGGGTTTTATAGAAATGGGTAATAAAAGTATATTCTTGGCTCTATTGGCTGGTATAACACAATTTATACAAGGTTATTTAGCTACTCCAGTTAAGGCTAATGATAAAGTTGAGATACTACCCGTAGGAGCAGATGAAACAGTGGCTAATTCATTCCAAGACGATCTAGCTAGTAGTATGCAGACAAATATTAAATATATACTTCCTGTTTTTATTGTCTTCATAGCTTGGAAGATTTCTGCTGCGATAGCCCTTTATTTTGTTATAAGTAATACATTTTCTATAGTTCAAGAATGGTATATTCGTAGATCTTTAGAAAAGAAATCAATCTAATATGAAAGAAGAAATAATTAAATCAATAATAGAGAGTATTTTTACACACACTAACTGCACTATTTCTAAATTAGAAATGTCATTAGAAGATGGAGTGTTATGGTGTATGATTGAAACACCTGACTCTAGATTTATGATAGGACGTGAAGGTGAAACTTTAAGATCTCTTAATCACCTAGTAAGAAAGATAGCAGAGAAGACTTCAGGAGAAGAAGAATTAGCAAATATTTTTATTGATATTAATGGTTATCAGAAAAAGAGATTTGATAGTCTTAAGAATATAGCTCATATGATGGCAGAGAGAGCAAAATACTTTAAAAGTAATATAGAAATAGACCCTATGCCTGCAAATGAACGCCGTATAATACATATGTTTTTAGAAAAAATACCTAATATTAAAACAGAATCAGAAGGTTATGGTCCAAGCAGAAGAGTTGTCATTAAATATATTGGAGATATAAATAATTAAAAACTTAAATATAAAACACCTGAACGACGTTCAGGTGTTTTATATTTAAGTTAAGACTTCTAATTACTTACTGATAGATCTAGACTCCATAGTGTAGAATCTTTCTTATTAGTAAAGAATAATTTATCTTCTTTACTACTTAAGAATAAGTTTGTTGCGTCCATGGGGGTTTCTGTTGATGAATTTGCTATGGTTTCAGTTGTCATTGTTATTGTGTTTATTTTAGCGAACCAGTCATTAAAAGATATAGTTCCTTGATACCAAGCATCAGGGTATTGGTTCCCTTCTATTATATTTGGTATAGCACAATATATATAAATATTATCATTACTCCATACACACTTCTCAGGTAGTCCAAACTTATCTAAGTCTATAGATTTATGTTTCTTAATATCAAAAATATTTAATTTCGGACCGGCATCAGTACTAGCTCCAAATAATATATAATTTCCATCATTACTTGCTAGTGTAGTAAGACCCTTTACTCCACCAAAAATTTTAGATAAAGTACCATTCTTTATATTTAAATTAAATATACTCCCTTCTACTAAATAAGATGGTTTGGTGGTTAAATATATATTTTGGTCAAGTATCCACTGAGGTAACCATTCAGAGAATGAAGAATTGAAAACTTGGTTTGATTTACCGTCTCCGAAAGATTTAATAATGCCAACTACTCCATCCTGTTTTTTTATAAGTGAAAAGAATTTAGTTTTATCTTTAGATAAAGTCATTTGAATTATGTTCGGATTTAAGAAATTACTTTGACCTCCTAAATTAGCTAGGAAACTAGTAATAGAATTTTCTCCTGGAGTAACATATCTATAAATAACAGTATTAGCAGTATCATTAAAAATTGCTTCATATACACCTGGAATAGTAGAATTTGATATCTTACCTTCAACACCCGTATCAAGATATCGTTGGAAAATATGCCCTGTAGATCTTTCTACGTATCTCAATGAGGGAACTATTTCTACTGTAGGGTCTTTTTTAATTGGTAATATATTAGCTGCAATTTTTTTAATATCATTTATATTAGCAGTTATATTTTTAGTATCTAATGATGGAGTTGTTAGGCTATTTGTATCAACTACTTTTACTTGTATAGGTCTTGTGTCATTAAAGAAAGTTGCTCCTGATACAGCAAAACTAGTTATTTGATGAAATTTAGAATTAGATGTATTTGCAACTACATTTGGATTTGTAATTGTTGTAGTATTATCCCCTTTGCTGTCAGGGTTTGTAGTAGTAGTTGTTTTATTGGAGTTAAAGGGGTTAAATTTTTGGTAAAGACTTACAGGTGTTTTAGTATTTGTATTTTTACCTTTATTTGAAGTTAAATAAAGGCCAAGAATAATAATTCCTATTAATATGAATACTATTATAAAAATGATTTTTGTTTTTTTAGGCATAGATAATTATTATATATTAACAACCCCAGCCATTAGCAGTTAATTTATTAAAATTTGCTTCAACTCTAGGAGCATATGTTCTTGTTTCTTGATATCCAGAATAAGCAGTACATTGCCAATTAGTTCCATTTGTACAAGCTGGAGCAGTTGCTTGCTTGTTTGCTCTAGGTCCTCCATTATAAGCAGCAGCTAAGTATTGGGTATTTGAAGCATTACAAACTGTTGATGTAGCTACTCCATTACATCCTGTACTTTGAAGTTTACTTAAATAACTTGCAGCTGCCATTATATTTGTTTGTGGATCCATAGGATTAGTCCCAACATTTTGTTGGGCAAAAGTTGCTGGCATAAGCTGAATAAGACCTTGTGCTCCAGATGGACTAGTAAGACCATTAACTCCTCCAGATTCAGCATACATAAAAGATTTTATAAGAGTACAACTTAATCCATATTTTTGAGCTGCAGCCTGTAAAAAAGTATCATAAGTTGTTATGTTTTTATTTGCATTAGGATCACCTGCTGCTCCAACAGAAACTCCATAATAACCTCCACCAGATGTTGGTACTAATGTTTCAGCAGTCGCTGCACTAATACTAATTCCTCCTGTGCCATTTAAGTTTGGATTTATAGTATTTAATAGAGCCCAAGCTCCAAGTGCTATTAGTAATCCAAGAATAGCTCCAAACATTTTGCTTTTTGCTTCGGTTTTTCCAAATACAGACTCATCTCCCATGTAAGTGATACCATTTATTATTAACATCAAAACAGCAAGGAAAGCACAAACACCAATTCCTAATTTGAAAAGCATATTTAAATATTTACCGATATCATTTGGTATACAGTTGGGATCTTGACCTGTAGAATCCATACATGTAATATCACCTATAGGAGCAAGCATTTTGTATAAATTTTCGTCCTTGGGTATTACTATTGGTGCAACATTATTGACTTGAGTATTGTTAGAGGCTTGAGGATATTGATTATTTATTACAGCTTTACAATTAGCAGTATTACCAGTTTTACATGTGTAAGTAGCGGTAAGATTTGCATAACTAGAACCACTATATAAAACACTTATAGCCCACGAAATTGTATAAGATGTACCATCTTGTAGATTTTGATATTCATATTCATTTATACCACTACTAGGTATTGTTTTTTTTGCAGCGACTCCGTTAAATGTATCAGTTATTTGTATACCAGTTAAATCAACTGTGTTAACGTCTATAATCCAAGTCCATAATTTTGTGGCGGGATCTTGTACTTCATAACCAGCAGGTAATGTCACACTAGAAATAGCAGAAGTAGCTTCAACTTTTTGTGTTTTAAAAATAAGAAAAAAAGAAAATATTGATACGATTATAAAAAGAGATGAAATTATTTTTTTCATGTTATAGATTTAGTTTTAATTGGCCAGTAACTTTTTGGAATAATTCTTTTGCATTTTCTACTAATAGATTTATTGTAGCATATCCCCCACGTGCTTCAGGATGGATAGTAAGAATAGTTTTTTCTTTTGGAGTATTTATAGAATTATTATTTATTTCCCAACTGTAATCAAAATTATCTTCTTTTCCTTTTATAGCTAAGAAGTATGGTTCTGCAACTATTGATATCTCTTCTTCAGGATATACACTGTTATCATTTAAAGAATGATTATAAAGTATGCCTTCTGTTGGAGATTTTTTGTAAAATAATATTTTAGGATTGTAGTTTGGAATGTTAATAGTATTTTCAGCACCATAGTTCCCTTCTACTGAAGAAGCCAAGACTGTTATTTTATTTACATTATCAAACATACTACTTTTGAAAGTATAAGAATTTTTATTATATCCAGAAACATCTTGCACTACATCATCACTACTTTTCCAAGTATATGAAATACTACCATTACCATTTTTAATAGTATTAGTATTAGGTATTGCTACTGCTTTTATATATCCACCTAAAGTAGGTAGTGCTTTACCCTTATAAAATGGAGGGGTGTAGCTATCAGCAGATTCCCATAAAACTTCTATTTCTGATGGTTTTATTGTAACTCTTTTATTAATAGTGCTATTTGATCCAACAGGAGTAATAGATATGTCGAAAGTATTTGTAGTATTGGGAGCTCCAGCTTTGAATGAATAAGTAGTTTTACCTATTCCTGATAAGTTTTGTTCAGCTTGGGTTCCTTGCCAAGTTATGATGGCTTTATTGAGGTCTGTAGCATAACTAGTAAGATTAATAGTTACATCTTCGTATGGTTGTGGATTATTAGGGATTGTTTCAACGTTTATTTCATTATCTTGTACATCAATTTGCATTTCAGCTTTAGAAATGTTTGGTAAAAAAGATATACCAAGTATAAATATAAAATATAGTAATTTTTTCATTTTTAATAACTTCACCTACTTATTATACGATAGCTTAAACATCTTCACAACCTTAATTTATCAAATTATTTACTATTTGATGCATCTAATTCATCCTTAGCTTTTTTGATAGCTAATATTTGAGATGGGTCGGAAGTAATTATTTGGTCTTCTGTATAAGAGGCTATGGTTTTAATGGCTACGTGTTTAAGACCAGCAAAGAATATACCCTCCCCTACATTTGCTTCTAGTAGAAGATATTTTTCTTCATCTGTAAGGTTGAAAGTTTTCTGTAGAACATCAACTGTAGCAGGAGACTGTTTAAGTAAGAGCTGAATGGAAGAGTTTGTAACAATAGGTACTCCATATGGACTTTTCATAAAGTCACCTACATCCTGAGTAATAGTAGCAAGTCCTAAATAATATTTACGTCCTCTTTTGGCAATAGAATAAAGGAATGAAGCTGTGTCTTCTGACTTCATCATCCACCAAGCCTCGTCCACTACTAGTAAACGCTTTTTAAGAGTTTTGCGGACAGCATTCCATATAAAGTGAGTAACTATATACATAGCAACTGGCTTAAGCTCGTCCTCCATATCTCGAACAGAGAAAACAACGAATTTACGATTTATATCTACGTTGGAAGGTTTATTTATAAATGAGGCCCAAGATCCATGTGTATACTTTGTAAGTCTTTGAATGAGAGATGAACTTCCATCCATACCAGCCAAGACAACTTCAAAGTCAGATAAAAGAGGTGGTTCTATATTTGCAAAGTTGGAAGCGGCTGTAATGTCTTTCAGAGCATAAGTTTCAGTAATAGCTCTGTCTATAATCGAATCTTCTTCTGGAGTAAGACCTCCTAGCATTATTCTGAATAATCCTACTAAGTTTATAGTGTTTGCACGAAGCACGTCTGCGGCTGTTTCATCGGGCCTAGGTATGGGTAAGTCGAATGGATTGATATGGTGGTCAGAAGAAAGAGATATATTAAAATATCTACCCCCTATTGCTTCTGCTAAGTACTCATATTCACGTTCAGGGTCGATAACTATAACTTCAGCATCAAACATTAAAGTTCTAATAATTTCTAGCTTAGTAGCATAAGATTTACCAGCTCCAGCTGTAGCAAAAGTAATAGAATTATAGTTTGGAAGTGAAAATCTATCAAAGATTATAAGACTAGAATTGTGTCTATTTACTCCATAAAGAATTCCTTTATCTGAAGTAAGGTCGAAAGATACGAATGGGAAAAGACTAGAAAGTGGCTCAGTGTTTAGTTTAAGGTGTACTCCCAATGCATCAGTTCCTAAAGGAATAACACTTTTAAATCCTTCATCTTGTTGGAATAGTGCAGGCTTTAAGTAAACTAACTTTGAATCAAGTAAAGATTTAACTTCACTTTCTATTTTGAATAAGTCATTTTCATTATCAGCATAGACTGTGACATAAAGACCAACATCAAACATTTTTTCTTGAGCTTGCATGAGGTCATCTCTTAGTCCTTCTAGATCTTGGTAAGCTGTGTCTAGCATAGGGTCACGGACTAAACCTTTCGACTCTCGAATAGATATCTGACTTTGAACTTCCGCAACTTTCTTCTGGAAAGATCTTAAGATGTCAGCTGTCTCTATCGGATGTATGAAAATAGAAACATCAAATATCTTGTCTAAGTTAACTATAGGTGAGAACCAGTTGTCAGTTAAATATCTAGGATATGAAATAACAAAGAATGTCCTAGCTATCTTATCCCCTAAGTTTATCCCTCTTGGAGTTATCTGTAATGCAGAAGGAGCGATAACATCTTGAAGTTCAAGAGTTGCCGCTTTATAAATTTCTGTAGGTAAAACAGGAACCACTATATTGATTTTCTTATCTTTTACACTATTAAAAAATGATGAAAATATTCCCATATTATTGTAATTTAATTCCTTGACTAATATCTCCAGGGTTGAATGTTTTATAGAATAGTTCAACAACTTCATCTGTTTTAAGCTGACTACTTCTAATTCCGATACCACTTAAGCCTTCTATAATAACATTGGTTCTTTGTTCTAATTGACTACGTTTTTCTTCGAATGAGGCTAGGTCCATAGCTTTCTTTGTATCTTCTACTTGCTTTTTAGGGGCTCCCCCTCCTAAGAGACTATCTATCATTCCATCTTTTGATTTAATAGCACTTGCACTATATGGTACAACAACAAAGAAGGTCTTTGTCATAATATTCACTTCATCTGTGAAAGATCTTATGAAATCTATGTATTCTTTTGTTTGTATCTTTAGTAGAGGTTCTGTCTGCTCTTTAAGTCTACCTTCAAGCATTAGAAGATAGGGTCTTATATCTAACCTTCTTGATTGGATAACTATTTGAGTAGAGAAGTCTAATCCATTTAAGAAAGATTGAAACTGTTTAATGATAGCTACTTGTTCATCAGAAGATTTAAGTGATAAGTTAATAGATGAAGCGATAAGTATAGCTCGAAGACCACCATCTTTAAGTATGATGATTCCATTCCTAACTTCTTTAATTGGTACAAATTCTTGAGCTGATCTTGCGTTTACTGCCATATATATAATTACTTAATTAACAATTACTGATTACTAATTAAATCTATTATTATTGTATCATACAATTACTAATTGGTAATTGTTAATTATTGATTATTTCTATCTTGAACATCCAAACTCCATGATAAGTCTTTTAACTTATTTTCAGAAAGCATAGGAACATTTGATATTTTCGTTGGTGCTGAAATACTTTCTTCTTCTTTCTCGCTTTTTTTCACTAATCTTTGTTTCCAGATATAAAGTTTACTAGAAATTAAATAATTAAATGCTGCTTCTAAATAGTACACAAAAGGTTTGTTGTTTATTTTTACAAATACAAGACAAATAGTAAGTCCTGCGATAGGTAGTATTAAAAGAAGCCCCATCAAAAGACCTAATATTTTGTATATTATAAATATAAGACCCATTCCTCCTATTAAGTAAGCAAACTCAGAAAAAGTAAAAGGACCAAATATCTTATCTTCTATATCTATAAATTGTGGTACTTTAAATTGCATTTTAATAATTAACGATTACTAATTAATAGTCACTGATAAATAATTAATTATTTATATAATCTCGTGATATGGATCGTGAGGGTTTGACTGGGTAGCACTATCAGCCTTATTCTGATTGTTTATTTTAGGCACTGAATAGTTTGTTATATTTGTCGTACTTGCTGTTTTATTAAATAGCTTATCAGAAATAATATTTGAAATTTGCTTCTCTTCATCCTTTTTCTGTATTGCTTCCATATTTTTCAAAGGTTCATCTATGCTTTTCGTATCTTTTTCTACTTCATCTTCACTTGAGATAATTTCTATACCATGTTCTCTATATATATCTACATCATTACTCTTTAATACAGGAGCAGGAGCTTCTTTCTTTTCTGTGTAGTTCGGAGGTAGGGGTATTTTAACTTCTTCTTCCCTCTTATATGGAGGAAGAGGCACTCCAAAGACTGTTTGTTCTTTAACTCCAGAATTATCTCTCATAAAATCTTTAATCTGTTTAAAGATTGATTCATTTATTTCAGATACCATTTCTTTAGCTTTTTCTTTACTTAGATCTATCTTAGATTCAACTTCAGATTCATATTTCTCTGTGTATAATTCACCAGAGAGAGTTCTAACAGTTATTTCTTCAAGTATACCCATTTTATCAACAGTTAAATTATACTTTTTAGATATAGCATAAATTTTCTCTTTCCATCCTGAAACAGCGATAGCCTCTTGAGCATCCATGGGCATATTTGAAAAACGTTGGTCTAGACTTTCTTTGATTAAAGATTCTGTATTTGAAGTAAAGGTCTCTGCTAGTTGAGACTTAATTGTTTTTAAAATATTTTCATCTATATCTAATATTAGCTTTTCTGTCTTTTCTTTATCTAACCCTAATTCTTTCCTTAAATTATTTTCATAATCTTCTGTATGGATAATTCCAAGAAGAACTAAGGTAGTTTCTGTTCCTAATATTTCTATTTGCTCAGCATTTAGTCCATCTTGAACAGAAATAGTTTTCAAAGTTTCCAACCAACTCATAGAAGAAAAGATGTCTTGAGCTTCTTTCGGAAGCTTCACGAAGTATTCTGCTATCTTTTGTTGTAATTGTATTTGATCCATAATTTTTTCTGTTTTTAATTAATAAATTTTAATTATTTATTAATTTTAATGATGTCCTCCCCCACCTCCATGTGCATCATGTCCGCCTCCCCCGCCTCCGCTTGGAGCTTTAGGTGCTACTACTTTAACTTCTTTTAATGCTGAAGTTATTGTTGAACCGATATCTTTTAAGAAATCTTTTTGACCAACTCCATGGTCTATACCTGGTCCACTCTTTAATCCCATTCTGACACCAGAAGCAACAAGAGCAGCTAGTCCAACTCCCATCATTGGTAAGCCTTTAGATTTACTACTTAATTGAGAAATATTTCTTATATCCATACTTCCTCTTCTTAGAGCCATTGAGAATTCTCCCATAGCAGTGTCAACTCCTTTAGCACCTGCATGATGTTCAAATACATCTGATTCTTTAGTATGTTCATCTTTATCAAAAGCTTCAGTTCCAAGAATAGGGTCTTTATAAGTAACTAAAAGATTTTTGTCTAATATTCCTTTTTTACCATTTTTATTTTCTACTACTCTTTCATTGTCATTAGTAAATCTGTTTTCAATATTTGAAGATCCTATACTATCAAGTTTATCAAAGCTTTTACCATATATATATTTAGCTAATTCATCTTTATCTATTGAGTCTTTAACTTTTGTTTGTTCTGTTTCAGATAAATCTTTATATTTAGCATCTTTATCAAAATGCATTTCATCCATCTTTGATTTAATTACTTGATCTGAATGTGTTTTTTCTCCCATTATTTTTTCAGAATTCTTTAATCTCTCTCCTAGTGTTTGTTTGTTTCCACTTGAATCTTTTCCTCCAGGAATATTGTGTATACCAGCTGCAACTCCAGCCATGGCTGTTTTCCCAGCTTGTCCAATATAAGCAAATGGATTAAGTTTCTTACCCATACTCCAATCTTTATATCCACCAAAAGTTTTTGTATCTTTTTGACGAGCACTATCATTCTGTACATATTTAGCAACAGATCCTATTGTTTTTCTTCCTAAGAATGCTGCTCCCAAAGCTGCCCCTCCTAAAGCTAAACCTCCTACGGCTGCTATACCGTTTGTGATTGATTGCCCTATTTCTCCAGACATATCTTTTGCTACACTTTTTGCTCTTAAGAGAAGTATCATTATAAAAATAAATGGAATTATTATACCCAATATGAAGTCCATTCCACTTGCTTTATCATTTTGTATAATTCCTAATCCTGTGTTTAAGAATTTAATTATTATATACATAAAGAATACAAATACAGGAGCTAGAAAAGCCATATTTATAGTATCTGGCCACCACTTTTTCCATCCAACCATTTTAATATCTTGAAGTTGTGGAACAATATAACTAAAGAAAGCCAAAGGTGCGAAAATCATTGCAAGCCACAGTCCTACTACTCTACTTACAAATATTAAACTAGAACTTAAAAATGTTAATAGACCAACTATATTTACTACAGAAGCCATAACACAAATTATAATAAAAGTTGAAGCCGTTACTCCATTACTTTGAGTTTTTGTATCACTTCCAGCATCAAGAGTAGTAGGAATATTATCAGACATAGCAGCCTGAAGAATTAATTTCTGAGGATTTATTTTAGCAACAAGAGCCTCTGATAGTTTTATTTCTCCATCAGTTCCCCTTTGATCTTGGATGACACCGTCTTTCATAGGTCCTATAGCTATGGTATTAGAATTATAGAATACTCGCGTCATAATATTCGAAGCATCGATAATGACTTGAGTGGCGAATAGACTGAAATTTATGAATAGTCCTATGATAACTACATTTATAATCATCTGTTTCGTGTTGAATCCATGAATACTAAGTATTGTACTTATGGCTATATAGAGCATTACGAATATGAAAAACATGTTACAGAAGTCTCTTATAACTCCCCATCCTTGTACAACAAAAGGAGAACGATATGAAGTATCCTTAGTAGAATAATCAACAGTTATGTCTAAAAGTTTACCAGATAAAGCAAAAATGAATGATGTAGGTTTAAATATCAACCAATATAAAATGACTCCTACACAACCCCCATAAGTGTCAGAACTCCAAATACTACATGTTGGTAAAAGAGCATCTGTATTTACAGATATTTGAGGAGCAGCTTGGTTTACTGTTGTATTTACGGCAGCGTTTGTAGTAATAATTAAAGGTGTTGATATGGTAGTACCAGCAGGTGTAGCATTTGGAGTTGCTAATACTGAACCCAAAGCAGCTCCAGCAACAGTTCCTAATGGGCCTGCAATAGATCCAATAGTTCCTCCTATAACTCCACCTGCAACTCCAACAGAAGCAGACCACCAATCTAAAAGATTTTGAGAAGCAACACTTTGTACTTCGTAAGTAGTAGAAGGAAGTACAGTAAATTTAAAACTTCCAGTTTGTACACCATCAGCACCTGTTTCAGATGGTAGCCATGGTTTTGGAGCACCTACAAGAGTGATTGGTTGATTATATAAAACTGTATTAGAAGAAGAGTCTAAGAGTAACACAGTTACTCCTTGATTATTTGTTCTCCATCCTGTATTTCCCCAAACAACTCTTACTTCCCCACTTATAGTAGTGTTTGTATATGATACTGTATTAGTAACTTTTATTCCTGCGTCAGCTTCAGCTTTATTACTTTTTATTTCAACATTATTACCTTGATTAAGGATTACACTAAATGGCGCGAATAAATTCGTAAATATTACAAATGATATTAAGATATAAGATAAAATCTTTTTCACTCTTTTTTTATTATACCAAATTTTTTATTAAACTCTAATTTAAATTACCAAACATTTAGAATTTCTTCCATGTCTAAGATGAATGCACCTGTATTCCATTTACATTTATCTTTAAGTCCAGCTTGATAAGCACTTTGTTGTGCAGACGTAGCTCCAATAATGTAATTATGTGAAAAGAATGGAAATGTAGCAAAAGGTCTTTTACAAGAAGGAGGAGTTACATCATAAAGACCTGTTTTATTTGTATTGTAGTTATATATTTCACAATCATTTCCATCTGCTCCCATTCCAGAGAACCATCCAGCTACATATTTACAATCAAATGGTGGTGGTGTGGTAGTAGGCAAAGTACAACCAGGAGGATTTACGGCTCCATTTGGACAAGTAGGTGCAGTTGCGGAAGTTGGAATTGCTACTCCAGTTATATAAGAACCTCTTTGTTTATATTTATACCAAGGATTACCAAATCTTATTGTAGGACCTTTATAACTTGGATTTACTACTCCAGTTCTATCTATTCCTTGGTCATAACATTCATTTATAAGAGTATCAAGATGGTCAGAGAGATTATTATATTGAGCTAGTTCATTGTAAGCTACAGTAATATCATTCTCTGTCTTAAGAGTAGGAGCTATAAGATAGAATTTACGAGTAAGTTCTGCTAGTTTTGCTTTATTTGCATCTGTAAGATAATCAGTAAGAGGATTGAAGTCTATAGCAACACATTTATTTATAAATGGTGTTGTAGGGGAATCCACTTCTGAATTATTTGTAGGTACATATTCTTTAGTTAAGTCTCCATCCATATGACAGTTTGGATCTGCTTCATCTATTAGTCCATCACCATCATCATCTATACCATTGCTACATTGTGGTTGATTTCCACTTGTATCAATTACTGGATTTGAAGATGAATTATTATTAGCATCAAAGAGTATTACAAAAGCATTTCCTGAACCTTCTCCACTATCCCCAGTACAAGTAACAGTATAAGAAGTATTTTTAGTAATAGGTTTAGTTGTAAATGATCCAGTTGTTCCTGTTCCATTGCCTGCCCCTGCATTACAGGTGTTTGCATTTGTAGATGTCCAGCTTATAGTAGAAGTTTCTCCTGAATTAACAGTTGAAGGACTAGCTGTAACACTTACAGTTGGATAGGTGGATACTGGTATTACTATATTACCAATATTTAGATTTACATAAGCTGTTGCACTATTCTGTCCATTAGGACCCTTACATGTAATAGTATAAGAAGTTCCTGCGGTTAAAGCTCCTGTATCAAATGAACCACTTACTCCTGTTCCGTTTCCAGTACCTGCATCACAAGATTTAGTATTTGTAGAAGTCCAGCTTATAGTAGAAGATCCGCCTGAAGGTACAGTAAAAGGACTTGCTATTACTGATACCATAGGCATATTTCCAAATCCACCTCCTCCACCAGTTGAAATATTTATATTTGAAGTAGCACTATTGCTTCCGTCTGGACCTATACATGTAACTGTATATGATGTAGAAGAAGTTAAAGATCCTGTATCAAACGAACCACTTACTCCTGTTCCATTACCTGTTCCCGCATCACAAGATGTAGTGTTAACTGATGTCCAGCTAATAGTTACAGAACTTCCAGAAGCAATAGATGTAAATGATGGAGTTATAGTAACTTTAGGAAGAGTTGCTGTTCCTCCTCCACCTCCATTATTATTAGTTCCAGAGATAGTTATGTTTATATTATTACTAGCTTCACCATTAGCACCAGTACAAGTAACTGTATAGGAAGTAGCTACTGTTAGTGCTCCTGTATCAAATGATCCAGTAGTACCTGTACCGTTTCCTGCTCCTGCATTACAAGATGTAGTATTAATAGATGTCCAACTAATAGTTGAAGATCCGCCTGAAGGTACAGATCTTAAAGAAGCTGAAATAGCTACTTGAGGAAGAGTAGAAGATGTTCCTCCTCCTCCTATGACTACCCCACCTCCACCTCCTATTGAACCTGTTCCTCCTCCTATAGACCCTATACCTCCATTGTTTGTTGTATTGCTTCCTGGAATAGTTATAGGATTTAAAGCAGGTACATATTGACCACTTGAGTTAAAGTAACCACCATTTTGAGTACTAGTTCCACTTGAGCTAATACCTCCATTACCACTAAAATTAATTCCATCACTGTTTACACCACTATAAGAATTATTTGAGAATATAGAACTCCAATAATTTGAGAAAGAGTTTGCACTTAGTCCATTTGTAGAATTTGCATAACCTCCATTAATAGAATCTTTTAGAAGTTGAGAGTTTATGATACTTAAATATTGTAAACTTGTTTTTGATATATTGGGATCATTCATGAGGTCTCCAATACGAATAGAGCCATTTGTTGCATCTATTTTATTGATACTCCCTATAGGTATTATAAAAGAAGATGATGATGTGGGAGGATTCTTTGTCATAGCTCCTGCTACTGTGTCACTTAAATATAGTGGGTTATTCATAGCCCAAGGCGTACCTTCTTTTCTATCTGTTGATATGCCATTTATATTACCGCTTACTATTATATTAACAGTACTACCCTTAGCTGCATCTTCTGATGCTACTCCGAAGACTAAAGATTTCTTTTTGTCATTTGCTATTGCTTTCATGACTATTGGAATTTTATTTTTATCAAAACCAGAAATGTAGACCACATCTCCCTTTTTTAAGTCTTCACCAGCAATAACACAGACAACTTTATTATCTTTATCTATTACACCTAAGGTACAGTCAATCTTTGCTACACCACCATTGTTTGTGTCTATCGTCTTTAAAGATTTACCTGTAATAGACTCTATAAGTGGAGTAAAAATTTTACTTAAAGACATAGAACCCTTAGTCCCAAATATTTTATCTTTATTACTAAATAGATAATACCCTCCTAATAAAAGTAGAAGAACTAATATGAATGCTATGATGAATGCTTTACTTTTTTTAGGATTATTTTCCATAAATATATTTTAATTCAAAACTTATTAATTCTCTAATTTAACTTTTAAAGTGTTGTAAATGATAGCCAAGGTGTAGTACCTCTTCCTGTTGCGTTGTCGGCATAAGCACTATACCAGTAAGTAGTACCTGAAGTGAGAGGATATATAGGTAACGTATATGTACCAGTAGTTAGTCCTCCTTCACTTACACATACTGCATTCGAAGCATTACTGGTACCATCTTTATAATAACAAACTCCACGGCCAGTTAAGGATGCTGGTACTCCAAGAGATATAACAGAAGCATATATTACTGCACTGTTTGTCTGAATTGAGGTAGCTAAAGAATTTGTAACTGAAGGGGCTACTCCGGTAGTAGAAGTTGTTGTTGTGGTTGTCGTAGTGGTATTTGTAGCTGCTGGAGAAGGAGGAAGAGTCAAGTTTCCAGTAGGCATACACTTGTATCCAATTCCCTGTGAGTAATAAAGATTTGTAGTACAATCTGCAGCTGTTCTTTGTGTACAGTAAGTAGTATCATCTGGCATTGGATCAAGAGCTGTATCATCTTTAAATGCATATAGTTCAGGCTGTCCTGTATCAGGATTTGTTTCTATTTGGCCTGTTAGAGGGTCTGTATAAGTGAAAGTTTCAGAAGTATCTATTACACAAGCATAGTTAGGTTCTGGTTCTGCTGTATAATTTTTACAAGCAGGATCCATGTTATCTATAAGACCATTTAAGTCATTATCTAGACCATCAGTACATCTTGTTGTCTCATCTCCACCTGAAGCATCTACTATAGGTAAATCATCATAATAAATTACTTCTTCTTCTTTCAAGCAAGATTTGTATTTATCTAAGTACTGAGCTTGTGTTAATACAGGAGTTCCATTTAAGGCAGCTTCATCATTTAAAATCTTAAGTAAAGCAGCATTTCTGCGTCCCTGAGCTTCTAATATAATTTTACCAACTTCTTTTTTAATTAGAGTTAATTTTGCTATATTTGCATTGGCTTTTACAATGCCGTCCTTATACTCACTAGCTGTATTTGTTACATTGTCATTGTATGAAAGTATATCTTTTGTTAAATCAAGACCTTCTGAAGACATAGGTAGCCAGCCTGGGTTTATATCTGTTGTAGGATCGATTGGCTTGGGTTCAGATTCTATAAACTGTTTTTGCATAGTACTATCAGCTCCATAAGCATGATCGATAAAGTTTGTATAAACATCATTAAATATTCTCTCGTCTGTATTTATTCTTGCAAGGAAGTCATCTACATTTTTCTGTACTCTATCAAGCTTTTTCTGGGCACCTTTAATTGTACCAGCACTACCACGACTTATAAGACCTGACCAGTAATTTGTTCTAGTTATAGCATTCCACCATTCTATTGTTGTATTTAAGAAAATATTCCTATAGTCATCATATTCTATATCCCCTGGTCCTGCTATTGAGAAAGTCAAACTCTTTCTTCTAAATAGAGAGCCTTTCTTGAATTGAGCTGTAAGAGTATTAGAAAAATCATCAAATTTTGATTGAGTATCAGATACACCAATAGTAAAATTTGGATTTGGACCAGGAATACAATAGTCTAACTCACCAATTTTTGGCATGATAGAAGGTAGTTTTATTAATATTTCTTTAGCTACTACAGCATAATCTTTCTGAATTTGTATTACTCCTCTTTTAGCTATAGGGCTTGTAGGAAGACCACCAGGAAGAGGTTTTCTCCAGTTCTGCCAATGTGTTCCATCCCAGAAAGCTCTGTCTCCAACGGACCATCCATTATAAGCTTCATCCATAAGTTTTGTACTTCCATTCTTACTAACAACATAATATACATTAGGCTCATAACTAGTACCATCAGCTTTAACAGGAGGAGTATCAACATATAATTGTGGGTTATTATTTAAAGCATCCCATAGTCCAAGTGATGTAGAAGCATAATTGTGTATGAATTGATTACCCAAATCATGAGTAATATCAAAGTTTGGATTAGAATAACCTTCTGTAGTGTTGTTAGTATCTGATCCAATATTTGATCCATCACCTCTACCCATATTACCTATATCACCATTGCTTGTTGTGTATTGATATTTTTCAGAAGAAAGGCTAGATAGACCTTGATTTTGGAATTGGGATATTAAATTTGAGAATAGAGAGTTTAAAGCATCATTTATGGTTTTCACAAGTTCAAGTTGTCTTTCTGGTGAATTAATATAAGTATCAAGCTTACTCTTTATGATACTTCCTGGAGTAACAACGTCCCACTTAACACATTTGTCTAGATTAGGGCTATCTTTATCTTTCCTGTCATTCACATTTTGATTAGGAGCATATACGTATTGCATTCCTGGCCCATATTCTACACTTGCATCGCTATTTATATCAGTACTTTTTGTAAGTTTAGGAGTGCCGTCACTGTTAAAAAGTTGCCATTGTGTACAAGTTTTCTGACTTAAGAAACCATTATTTTGGGCAACTTCATTTTTAGTTGTTTGAGCTTTGTAATCTTGTTGCTTAGTAAAATCTTGAGCAGCTCTCATTGTAAAACCAAGAGGATTATTTGCATCTTTTTGTGTCATAGCTAGCCAAGCATTCCATCCACCAGACGAGAAGTCTTTAGCGTAAGTATTATTCGTATCTTTAGCTTTTTGTAGACTTTTCTTTGAAAGATCAGGGTATGAATTTGGATCAGCTACGAAATTAGATAAATCTGAAGTTAGAGAATCGAGAGCATTTGTGGCTCCAGTCTTCAGATTACCATGATTATAATTGTATAGAATAGATTGAGAGAAAGCTTCCCCATATGGATATGCTCCATCTGTTTTTGTTAATTTATTTATATTACCTTCTATGAGTCCCTTTTCCATGCTGTTTGTAAGAGAAGTTATATCTCTGACGTACATAGGATTACCGTTGAAGCCACTATTAACCCAGTTCATAGTATAACGAGTCATAGAAGTTAATTGATTTTTAGCTAAGTTTATAGCTATACCATTAAAACACTCTTCTCTTTTTTTAGCTGCGGCTGCCTCATCAGTTCCCTTTTTAACTGCAGCAACAACATCGGGGGCCTTTGTCATCATAGGTTTATTGCAATCAACTGCATTAGCAATAGCTGTTGTTGTGGTTGTGTTCATAACAAGTCCAGCCACATACATAGATGCATTTTTAACACCAGTACAAACTGCTGTTTTTGCATCATTTGCCCACTTAGATGTTAAAAGATTATTTAATTGTTTTTGAGCAAATTTTGTAACAGCAGCAGAAACTAAATCTACAACTCCTGTACAACCTACGACTTGCATCGCTGTTTTAGAATTTAATACATCGGAAGGTTTAAATTTGTATGGATTGTTACCATTTTTGTTAGGATTAGACCAGTCAAGTGCAGCAGCACTAGCTTGTATTGGTAAAATAGATTGAAACAAAAACATTACAAAAGTAAAAATAATTACTCCATCAATTATTTTTTTCATAATATTTTTTTTCATATATAACTATTATAGTATATCACTTAATTATTTATTTTAAAATGTCAGTAAGTTTATTTATATCATCGGCAATAGCAGTATTATATTTTTTGTAGTTGATTAGAGCTTTCATTCCCGTAAGAGGGTCATCTATCGTTTTAGTCATACCTTCTATAGATTCACCTGTCTTTTCATAATTATTTGCTAAATCTAGATGAATAGAGTAAATAGAGTAAGGAACTGTTATAGACAGAAGATCTTTACCGAATGCTTTATATGCGTTGGCAATCGTCTCAGCTGAGGCCAGAGCGGCTGGGTCGTTATTACTTACTCCTTGAGAAATAAGCATTAATTCACTTCCCATATCACTATTACCATACTTTGTATAAAGATTTATAAAATTAACAGAATAAAAAGCTTTTACTTTTGAAGAATCATCACCTATTTTAAGCATATTTTTGAAATAAATATCTGGTATAGGAGTAGCTTCTATTTTCTGTCCTATAGCATCTGAAACTGACTGTATAGTGGACTGGTCTACACTACCACTTTGTTGTAAAGAAACTATAGTAGCAAAAAACTCACGAGATAACATCTCATTATCTGTAATTTTTTTAGAATCATCAGTCGCTGTTATGTCTCCACTATCAGATAATGTTTTCTTTTTAGCTAGGATAAATTCTTTATTCTCAGGTCCATTTTTATTAGGATCAAGACCCCATAAGTATTCTTCCCAGTCAGGTATGCCATTACTGTTACCATCTTTTTGAATTAGATCTCCTACTACTACTCTGGCTGGAATTTTACTAGAAAAATTAGTCTTACTTATTAGATATGTGATACCTCTAATAGCCAAAATTATAGCTATTATGATAGCAATGATTATAACTATAGATACAAATTTTTTACTTGGGAGATATTTTTTATAATCATTCATAAATTAAACAGATATTATTTAT